>NZ_JBSGDY010000167.1:0-13371 GCF_053602615.1 Micromonospora sp. NPDC004336 | reverse complement strand
CGGGCCGGCGAGCAGCTCGCGCAGCATCGCCCGGGCGGTGTGCACGTCGAGGCGGCGGGCCGGGTCCTTCTCGAGCAGGCCCATGAGCACCCGGGCGCCGGCGGACCGGCGGCGCGTCACTTCTTGCCGGGCGCCTTGCCGTCGCCG
Source organism: Micromonospora sp. NPDC004336 (assembly GCF_053602615.1). Classification (NCBI taxonomy): domain Bacteria; kingdom Bacillati; phylum Actinomycetota; class Actinomycetes; order Micromonosporales; family Micromonosporaceae; genus Micromonospora; species Micromonospora sp. NPDC004336. Next base: position 13,224 of record NZ_JBSGDY010000167.1, on the reverse strand, counting down.
GAGTCGGAGGAGAGCGCGGCGATGAAGGCCTCCTGGGGGACCTCCACCCGGCCCACCATCTTCATCCGCTTCTTGCCCTCCTTCTGCTTCTCCAGCAGCTTGCGCTTACGGCTGATGTCACCGCCGTAGCACTTGGCGAGCACGTCCTTGCGGATCGCCCGGATGGTCTCCCGGGCGATCACCCGGCTGCCGATCGCCGCCTGGATCGGCACCTCGAACTGCTGGCGCGGGATCAGGTTGCGCAGCTTCGCCGCGATGGTGACCCCGTAGTTGTACGCCTTGTCCTTGTGCACGATGGCGCTGAACGCGTCCACCGGCTCGCCGTGCAGCAGGATGTCGACCTTCACCAGGTCGGACGCCTGCTCGCCGGAGGGCTCGTAGTCCAGCGAGGCGTAGCCCTTGGTGCGGCTCTTCAACTGGTCGAAGAAGTCGAAGATGATCTCCGCGAGGGGCAGGGTGTAGCGCAGCTCCACCCGGTCGGCGGAGAGGTAGTCCATGCCGAGTAGGCTCCCCCGGCGACCCTGGCAGAGCTCCATCACCGCGCCGACGTAGTCGTTGGGGGTCAGCACCGTGGCGCGCACGACCGGCTCGTACACCTCGGCGATCTTGCCGGTCGGGTACTCGCTCGGGTTCGTCACGACGATCTCCTGGCCGTCCTCCGTGATGGCCCGGTAGACCACGTTCGGCGCGGTGGAGATGAGGTCGAGGTTGTACTCGCGCTCCAGCCGCTCCCGGATGATCTCCAGGTGCAGCAGGCCGAGGAAGCCGCAGCGGAAGCCGAAGCCGAGCGCGCCCGAGGTCTCCGGCTCGTAGTCGAGCGCGGCGTCGTTGAGCTTGAGCTTGTCCAGCGCCTCGCGCAGGTTGGGGTAGTCGGAGCCGTCGATCGGGTAGAGGCCCGAGTAGACCATCGGCTTCGGGTCCTTGTAGCCGCCCAGGGCCTCCGCCGCCGGCCGGGAGTTGATGGTGACCGTGTCGCCGACCCGGGACTGGCGCACGTCCTTCACGCCGGTGATCAGGTAACCGACCTCGCCGACGCCGAGCGCGTCCGCCTTCACCATCTCCGGCGAGATGACGCCGATCTCCAGCAGCTCGTGCACCGCCGCGGTGGACATCATCTTGATCCGGTCCCGGGCGCTGATCCGCCCGTCGATCACCCGGACGTAGGTGACCACGCCCCGGTAGACGTCGTAGACCGAGTCGAAGATCATCGCGCGGGCGGGCGCGTCGGCGTCGCCGACCGGGGGCTTGAACTGCCGGACGATCTCGTCGAGCAGGTAAGGCACGCCCTCGCCCGTCTTGCCGGAGACCCTGATGCAGTCCGCCGGGTCTCCGCCGATGAGGCGGGCCAGCTCCTCGGCGTACTTCTCGGGCTGGGCGGCCGGCAGGTCGATCTTGTTGAGCACCGGGATGACGTGCAGGTCGTTCTCGAGCGCCAGGTAGAGGTTCGCCAGGGTCTGCGCCTCGATGCCCTGGGCGGCGTCGACCAGCAGGATCGCGCCCTCGCAGGCGGCCAGCGACCGGGACACCTCGTAGGTGAAGTCGACGTGGCCCGGGGTGTCGATCATGTTGAGCACGGCGGTCTCGCCGGCCCGGTCGCCCTCCCGGACGGTCCAGGGCATCCGGACGGCCTGGCTCTTGATCGTGATGCCGCGCTCGCGCTCGATGTCCATCCGGTCGAGGTACTGCGCACGCATCTGCCGTGGGTCGACCACACCGGTGAGCTGCAACATCCGGTCGGCCAGGGTCGACTTCCCGTGGTCGATGTGGGCGATGATGCAGAAGTTCCGGATGCGCGCCGGGTCGGTGGCACCAGGAGCGTTCGCGCCGGAATCGAGCGTCGGTGGCACAGCGGTCCGTTCTGGTCGGCTGACGTGAGCAGGCCGGCGCGACGCCGGCCCCCTCTATGCTCCCACGTCGCCGCCGCGCACCCACTGCGCGGGCGATCCCCGCCGCGAGGACGGCCCGACCGGGCCCCGCCGCGTCACTCGGCGGGCGGCTCGACGAAGAGGGCGGCGAGCCGGGGCAGCCGCCGCCGCGCCTCCTCCTCGTCGTCGAAGTCCCAGAGGTCGTTCAGGTCCGGCACGGGAGCCGGCTCCCGCTCCGCCGGCAGGTCGGTGGCGGTGGCCCTGCGGTACGCGTCCCACGGCACCGCCAGCATCTCCCCGGCCGAGAACTCCTCGCCGCTCAGCGACGCCGCCCGCACCTGCGGCAGCCCGGCCAGCGAGTCCGGATCGGCGACGGCACGGGCGAAGACCTCGCGACCCTGCGTCATCAGCCAACCCCGGAAGTCGTGGAAGCCCTCGTCGGAGACCCCGCCGTTGATCAGGTAGGCGGCGCCCCACAGGTCGGCCTTGTGCGAGGCGGTCAGCACCCGGGCCTGGTGGCGGGCGTACCCGACGATCTCCTCCGGGTCGCGCTCGGCGAGCAGGGCGACGGCCCGCGCGGCGACCGCGTGCGGCTCTCCCCCGCCGCCGGCCCGGGCCCGGTCGATCAACTGCCAGAAGTCGTCGGTCCTCATGGCCTGGCAGTCTGGCAGACCGCACCGACGCCGCCGCCCCGGTGAGGGCCCCGGCGGGTCGGGCGGTCGCTCCCGGTGAGCGCCACGGCGGTCGGGCGGTCGGTCCCGGCGACTCGCCGGCGCGCCGGTCCGCGTCGAGCACCGGCGCGCCGGCGGACCCGGGCGTCGCGGTGCCGCCCGACCCGGAACCGGGCAGCATGGGGGCGTGGTCCCCGCCTCCCCGCCCCCGGTCCCCTACCACGCGACCGCCCGCCGCCCGGCGTGGGAGACGCTGCCGGCGACGCTGCGCGCCGCGATCGGCGACCGGCTCGGCGCCCCGGTCGTCGCCGCCCGGACCGCCGGCGCCGGCTTCACCCGCGGCTTCGCCGCCGTCGTCACCACCGCCGCCGGGGACCGGGCCTTCGTCAAGGCGGCGGCCACCGCCGAGCAACCGCGCCTGGTCGACTGGTACGCCAGGGAGGCCGCGATCCTCGACCGGCTCCCGAGCGGCCTGCCCGCCCCCCGCCCCCGCTGGACGCTCGACGAGGCCGGCTGGTACGCGCTCTGCCTGGACGCCGTCGACGGCCACACGCCCAGGCTGCCCTGGGACCCCGCCGAGCTGGACGCCACCCTCGCCGGGTACGCCGAGGTCGCCGCCGCGCTGGCCGCGCCCCCGGCGGCGCTGGCCGGGCTCGGGCTGCCCCACCTCGCCGACCTGGCCCGCGAGGACATCCTCTGGTGGGGCGAGGTGGCCGCCGGCCGGGAGCCGTCGCCGCCGCTGCCCGCGCCGACCCGGGACCGCCTGCCCGAGCTGGTCGCCCTGGAGTCCCGGCTCCCCGGGTACGCCGCCGGCGCGACCGGCCTGATCCACGGCGACCTGCGGCTGGACAACGTCCTGGTCGACCCGACCGGCCGGGCCTGGCTCTGCGACTGGACCTGGGTCTGTCACGGGCCCGCCTGGTTCGACCTGGCCGGCCTGCTCCTCACCGCGTACGCCAGCGGCCTGGACGCCGACGCGCTCTTCGCCCGGCACCCGGCGGCGGCCGGCGCGCCCCCGGACGCGTTGGACGCCACCCTGGCCGCGCTCTCCGGCTACTTCCTCACCACGGCCGCGTCGGCCCCCGCGACGGCGTCCCCGCACCTGCCGGCCCACCAGCGGTGGAGCGGCGAGCAGTCGCTCGGTTGGCTCGCCCGCCGGCAGGGCTGGACCTGACCCGCGCCCGGATCGACCGACTCCTCCGGGGTTCGCCCTCGGCCGGCGAGGCGACCAGGGTGGGCCAGAGCCGTTTTGGCTCGTCCCGGGCGACCTGGTAACCTGGCTATTCGCGCAGCGATGACGCATGCTCGTCGCGCGCACAAGCTGACCAACCCGAGCTATCAAGACGAGGCTGTCGCGTGGCGAACATCAAGTCCCAGATCAAGCGCAACCGGCAGAACGAGAAGCGCCGGCTGCGTAACAAGTCGGTCAAGTCGTCGCTGAAGACCGCCGTCCGGAAGTTCCACGAGGCCGTGGAGGCTGGTGACGTCGAGAAGGCCACCACCCTCATGCGCGACGCCTCGCGCAAGCTGGACAAGGCGGTCAGCAAGGGCGTGATCCACTCGAACCAGGCCGCGAACCGCAAGTCCGCGATCGCCAAGCGCGTGGTCTCGCTCTCCGCCTGACGCGGCGACCTCAGACCTGACCGGAAGCCCCGGGCACACCCCGGGGCTTCCGGCTGTCTGCCCTTCTGCGTTCCGCACCAGTACCCGGCCGGGGATGTCTCGGCCGGGCATTCGGCGTTCCCGGCCGGCACGTCGAGCGTTCGGCCGCAGCGGGCGCTTAGCGGACGGGCGGCCACCGCGGCTCGCGGCCCGAGCGCCGGTGGCGCAATCGCACCGCCGGTCACGGCGGGTCCGGTCATTCGGCCGCCGCCCGACCGGCGCGGGCCCGGCTGCGTCAGGCGCCCGGGTGCGCCACGCGTCCAGGTGCGGTCACGCACCCAGGCGCGTCAGGCGGTTGGGTGCGGCAGGCCGGGTGGGTCAAGCGCGCGGGTGCGGCAGGCCGGGTGGGTCAGGCACGCGGGGCGGCAGGCCGGCGGGTCAGGCGCGCGGGTGTGGGTCCGGCTGGCCGGGGCGGCTGCGCTCGGGTCGGGCCCGTGGCACCGGCTCGGCGGTGACGACCACTCCGGGCACGCTGTGGGTGATCCAGTCGACCCGGGCCCGCCCGACGACGGGCTCCATCTGCCGGCGGAAGCGGTCCCGCTCCTGCTCGGGCACGAGCGCCGCGGAGCGGACCACCATCGCGGCCACCATGTCGTTGAGCTTCACCATCACCGCCACCGTGGCCGGCAGGATCAGCACGGCCCACCAGGTGACCAGCTCGGCGAGGGCGAGCAGCGCGGCGAGAGCGACGGCGCCCTCGAAGAAGAGGAAGCAGAGCACCCCGCCCGGGTTGACCACGCGCAGCCCGAGGGCTCGGGCGTAGAGCGGGCGGTAGCGTTCCTCGTCGGCCGGGATCGTGGCCCACGAGCCGCGGGGCGCTCCGCTCACCGGGCGCCGTCCCGCCGGGCGGCCGCGACCGAGAAGACGGCCCGCTCCAGCGCGTACGCCCGGTCGTCCGCCCCGCCCTTGACGGCGGCGTTGCACTCGGCGGCGGCCCGCATCGCCTCGACGAGGCCCTCCGGCGTCCACCCGCGCCCCTGCCGCTGCGCCCGCTCGATCTTCCACGCCGGCATGCCCAGGCTGCTCGCCAGCTGATAGGGGCTGCCCCGCCCGGCGGACGCGACCCGGGCCACGGTGCGTACGCCGTCGGCGATCGCGTCGGCGATCGGCACCGGGTCGACCCCGACGTGCAGCGCCCAGCGCAGCGCCTCCAGCGCGGCCGGCACGTCGCCGACCATTGTGGCGTCGGCGACCGTGAAGCCGGTCACCTCGACCCGGCCCCGGTAGTAGCGGGCGACCGTCTCGGCGCCGATGCGGCCGTCGGTGTCGGCCATCAGCTGCGAACAGGCGGCGGCCAGCTCGCGCAGGTCGTTGCCGACGGCCGCGATGAGCGCCTCGGCGGCGTCCTCGGTGCACTTGCCGCCGGCCCGGCGGATCTCGTCGCGCACGAACGCCACCCGGTCGCGGTGCCCTTTGAGCCTGGCCGCCGGGACGACCGTCGCGCCGGCCGCCTTCAGCCCGTCGGCGAACGCCTTGCCCTTGGCGCCGCCGAGGTGCAGCACGACGAGCTGCACCTCGGGGTCGGGGTTCTTCGCGTACGCCAGCAGGGCGGCCACCAGGTCCTTGCGGGCGTCCTGGCCGGCGCGGAGCACCAGCACCCGCCGCCCGCCGAAGAGGGACGGGCTGAGCATCTCGGCGATCTCGCCGACGGTCAGGGCGCCGGCCTGGTACTCGCGGACGTCGACGTCGGGGTCAACACTGCGGGCCCGGGCGACGGCTTCGGCGACCGCACGCGTGGCGAGCAGCTCCTCGTCGCCGAGGACGAGCAGAATGGGAGCGAGACTGGCGGCGGTCACGCCGCCCATATTCGCACGGCCGGTGGCCGGAGCCAGCCTGCTCATCCGCACTGTGACGGCGGAGCCCGCACTCAGTGCAAATCCAGACATTTATTGCAACTTATCTCTAAAGCCCAGAAACTTCATCTATCTCCTACGGCTGCCGGCCCGGCGGCGTGCCGCGCGTCACGACCGCGAGCCCCGACCGGGCGAGCACCGCCGCCACGTCGCCGTCGGTGTCGGTACGCAGCACCCGCGCCCCGCCCCGGGCCAGCCGCCCGAGCACCGCCGGGCTGGGGTGCCCGTAGGTGTTGCCGACCCCGACCGGCACCAGGGCGACCGCCGGGCGGACCGCGTCCAGGAAGGCCGGATCCTGATAGGCCGAGCCGTGGTGCGCCACCTTCAACACGTCGGCGCGCAGCCCGCCCGGCGGTGGCCGGTCCAGCAGCGCCCGCTGCTCCTCGGTCTCGGCGTCGCCGGCGAGCAGGATCCGCACCCCGGCGACGGTGGCCAGCAGCACCAGCGAGTTGTTGTTCGGGTCCGACCGGGTGCCCCGCAGCGGGTACGGCGGGCCGATGACGAGCAGGTCGACCGCGCCCTCCCGGTACCGCCAGCCGGCCGGGGCGGACACCATCTCGACCGAGTGCGCCGCCGCCTCGGCACGGACGAGGTCCCGACCGGTAGCCGGCTCCGGCCACCGTGGGGCGAGCACGGCGTCCACCGGTCGCCCCCGGAAGACGCCCGTCACACCGCCCGTGTGGTCGGCGTGGAAGTGGCTGAACACCAGCAGCGCGACCTCGCGTACGCCGAGGCGGCGCAGGCAGCCGTCGGCCGCCGCCGGGTCCGGCCCGGCGTCGACCACCACCGCCCGGCCCGGGGCGACCGGCAGCACGACGGTGTCGCCCTGGCCGACCGCGCAGGCGGCGACCACCCAGTTCGCCGGGGGCCAACCGGGTGCCGCCAGCCGCACCGGCAACGCGCCGGCCACCACCGCGACGACGACCACCGCCACCAACCGGCGGACCACCGGGCGTCGCGCCGCCACCAGCAGCGCGACGGTCAGCCCGGCCAGCAGCAGCGCCCCCGTCACCCCGCCCGGCCACGGCAGCGTCCCGGCCGGCAGTCGCGCGCCCTGCCGGGCCACGGTGACCAGCCACCACGCCGGCCAACTGGCCAGCCACGCGAGGAACTCCGCCCCGGCGGGCCAGACGGGCGACACCGCCGCCGCCAGCACGCCGAGCACGGTGGCGGGCGCGATCGCCGGCACCGCGAGCAGGTTCGCCGGCACGGCGACCAGGCTGACCGTGCCCGAGATTCCGGCCACCACCGGGGCGCAGGCGAGCTGGGCGGCGGCCGGCACGGCCAGCGCCTCGGCGAGCCCGGCCGGCACCCCACGGCGGCGCAGCCCGTCGCGCCACTTCGGGGCGAGCAGCAGGAGACCCCCGGTGGCCAGGACGGAGAGCGCGAAGCCGGCGTCGCCGGCCAGCTCCGGGTCGAGCAGCACCAGCACGGCCACGCCGGCGGCCAGGGCGGGCAGCGCCGCCCGGGGACGCCCGGCCGCCAGCGCGGCCAGCCCGATCGCGCCCATCGTGGCGGCGCGCACCACGCTCGGCGACGGGCGGACCAGGATGACGAAACCCACCAGCGCCAGCCCGCACAGCGCCACGGCCAGCCACGGGCCGGCCCGCGCCCAGCGGGCCAGCAGCAGCACGGCGCCGACGACGATGGCCACGTTGGAGCCGGAGACCGCGTTCAGGTGCGTCATCCCGGTGGCGAGGAAGTCCTCCTCCACGGTGGGCGGCAGCCGGCTCGTGTCGCCCACCACGAGACCGGGCAGGAGGCCGCCCTGCTCGTCCGGCAGCGGCGCGCAGGCACGTTGCAGGCCGGCGCGGAGTGTCCCGGCGGCCCGCTGCGACGTCGGCGCCGCGCCGCGCGGCTCCGGCGGCCCCGCCGCGCTCAGCACGGCGGCGGTCAGGTCCCCGCCGCGCGGGGCGGCCAGCCGCCCCTCGGCGGTCAGCCGCTGCCCCGGCAGCAGCCCCTTCCAGCCGGGGTCGGCGGCGAGCACCAGCACGCGGACCGGGGCGGTCATGCGCCGCCCGTCCGGGCCGGTGACCCCGGTCAGCTCGGTCGGCACGAGCAGGGTGGCCGGCCGCCCCGCGACACCGCGTACGGGGCGGGGATCGTCGCGGACGACCAACTCGGCGGTGACCACGGCGCGCTGCTCGACCAGGGCGCGCACCGGCCCGGCGTCGCGGACGGACACCCGGGCGGCGGTCGCCGTCGCGCCGCAGACCACGCCGATCAGCACCGCGACGGCGATCCAGCCGTACCGCCGGACCGGGGCGGACGGTCGGCCGACGACGCCAGCCAGGTGCAGCCCGGCCACGCCGGCCACGCCGGCGGCCACCGCCGCCAGCAGCAGCGTGGCCCCGACGGTCAGGTGCAGCCCGGCCAGCGCGGCGAGCCAGGCCGCCACGGCCAGGCCGGCCAGCCGCAGGTCCGGCCCGTCCGCGCCCCGCTCCTCGCGGCCACCGGTCGCCCGCTCCCCCACCCCGCCGGAGGCCCCGGGCGCGGGTCGTCCGCCCGTCGTCGTCACACCGTCACCAGGTCCTTGAGCTGCTCGTAGCGGGCGTCGCCGATGCCGTCGACCTGGCGCAGGTCGCCGACCGAGCGGAAGCCGCCGTGCTGGTCGCGGTGGGCGAGGATGCGCTGGGCGAGCACCGGGCCGACCCCGGGCAGGGCGTCGAGCTGCGCGAGCGTCGCGGTGTTGAGGTTGAGCCGGCCGCCCGCTCCCGGGGCCGCCCCCGGCGCGCCGCCGGAAGCCGCCCCGGGCGGGGGCGCGGCGCCCGGCGGCGCGGCCACGCCGACCAGGATCAGCTCACCGTCGGTGACCTTGCGGGCGGGGTTGAGCAGGGCCACGTCCACCCCGGGCAGCGCCCCGCCGGCCGCCTCGACGGCGTCGGCGACCCGCGCGCCGGCCGGCACCCGGACCAGCCCCGGGCGGCGTACCTTGCCGGCGACGGCGACCACCAGCTCGCCGTCGGGGGACGACGCCCCCGGCTCCACCGGCCCGCCCTCCGACGCCACCGAAGGCCCCGCGGTGGCCACCGGTCGGACCGGTTCGGCCTGCGGCCGGGACCGCCAGGCCCAGAAGCCGGCGCCGAGCACCACCAGCACGGCGACGACGGCCAGCGCCCGCACACCCCGCCGCCCGGGGTCGAACGCGCCCGGCCCCGGCAGCCGGGAGGGCGACGCCGCCTCGGCCGGCCCCGCCTCGGTCCCGGGTGACGGCTCGGGTTCCGCCGCCCACCCGGTCGGGGCCGGGCTCGCCCGCCGGGCCGGGGTGGACGCGAGGGTCGAGGTGGACGCGAGGGTCGGCGCCGGTCGGAACGTCGAAGCGGTGCCGGGAGCGAAGCCCGGCTGCGCATCGAGGTCGGGTACGGCCGGGGCCGACGGCGACCATCCGGTGTGCTCGGCGGGGCGGGCCGGGCGCGCCGGGGCGACCGCCGGGGGCGGGCCCGCCACCAGCCGGCGCAGCCGTTCCCGGACCACCGTCTCCTCGTCGTCTGACACGAGGCGAGGCTAGGACGGCGGTGGCCGCCCGGCGGGTCGGCTGTGGACGGCGGGACCACCTGTGGACAACCGCCTGATCATGCCGGAGCTGTGCTAGGCCCCGGCGCGCCGCAGGTCAGTGGGCCTCCGGATCCGGGCCGAGGACGGAGCGTCCCCCGTCGACCGGCAGGGTCACCCCGTTGACGAAGCCCGCCGCCGGTGACAGCAGGTACGCGACGGCCTCCGCCACCTCCTCCGGCCGGCCGATCCGCCCGACCGGGTGCAGCCGGGTCAGCTCGGCGTCGATCCGCTCCGCCTCGGCCGGCTCCCGCCCGGCCAGGAAGGCGGCGTGCCGCTCGGTGGCGATCGACCCCAGTGCCACGGTGTTGGTCCGGATGCCCCGCGGCCCGTACTCGACGGCCAGCGACCGGGTCAGCCCCTCGACGGCGGCCTTCGCGGTCGCGTACGGCAGGCAGCCGGGCACGGGCCGCCGCGCCTGGTGGGAGGAGACGTTGACGATGGCCCCGCCCGTGCCGGCCGCCAGGAAACGGCGCACCGCCGTCGCCGCCCCGACCACGGCGGGGCGGAGGTTGCGCCCGATCAGGTCGAGCACCTCGCCGACCGGGTCGGCGTGCAGCGAGGCGTCCCGGAACACCGCCGCGTTGTTGACCCAGCCGGTCAGCGGCCCGGCCCGTTCCGCGAGGTCGGCGGCCCGGGCCGCGACCTGCTCGTCGGCGGCGTCCCCGACGACCGCCGCCAACCGGTCGGCGGCGGGGTGCGTGGTCAGCCACGCCACCGCGTCGGGGTCGCGCTCGACCACCACGACCGTCTCCTCCGCGCCGAGGAGCCGCTCCACGACGGCCCGGCCGACCCCGCGCCCGCCACCGGTCACCACACAGGACATCGCACCCTCCCCCGTTCCGTCGGCCACCGACCGCGCGGCGGCCTCCCCGCTGCCCCGTCCGGTGGGGCAGCTCGACAGCGTCGGCGCGGCATGACCGCGGATCGCCGCTACCCGGCGGCGGGCGGGCGGCGGTGCACGACCACGCAGGCCAGGCCCGGACCGGCGTGCGCGGCGACCACCGCGCCCGCCTCCGAGACGTACGCGTGGCGCAGCCGGTCGCCCAGCCGGGCCGTCAGCGCCGCCAGCAGCGCGTCGGCCCGTTGCGGGGCGGCCAGGTGGTGCACGGCCAGGTCCACCTCGTCGTCGCCGGCCGCCTCCACCGCCAGGTCGACCAGCCGGGCAATGCCCCGGCTGGCGGTGCGCACCTTGTCCCTGACGACGATCGCGCCGTCCGGCATGTGCATGATCGGCTTGACCGACAGGGCGGTGCCGAGCAGCGCCTCGGCCGCGCCGATCCGGCCGCCCCGGCGCAGGAACTCCAGCGTGTCGACGTAGAACCAGATGCTGGTGCGGGCGATCGCCGCCAGCGCCGCGTCGCGTACGCCCGGAAGGTCCTCGCCCCGCTCGGCGGCCGTGGCGGCGGCGACGGCCGGGAAGCCCAGACCCATGCCGGTCGAGCGGCTGTCGACCACGGCGACCCGGTCGCCGAACTCGGCGGCGGCCAGCCGGGCGGCCTCCACCGTGCCGGAGAGCTCGGCCGAGAGATGCACGGAGACGACGCCGTCCGCGCCGGCGTCGAACAGCTCCCGGTACGTCCGCGCGAACTGCTCCGGCGCGGGCCGGGAGGTGCTCACCGAGACCCGCCGGCCGCCGAGTGCCCGGGTGGCGTCGGCCGGGGTGGTCTCCACCCCCTCCAGCCCCTCCGCGCCGTTGAGCACGACGGTCAGCGGCACCACCGTCAGCCGGTGGGCGCGCAGCAGCTCGGACGGAAGGTAGGCGGTGGAGTCGGTGACGACCGCGACGGGCATGCCCGGCACGCTAGCCGATCCCGTCGGGGAGCGCCCGGATCAGACGGCCTCGGTGGCCGGCGCGGTGATCAGACCGACATTGTGGGCGCGCAGGTGCCAGCCGCGGGCGTCGTCGTGCCGCAGCTCCGTCCAGTGGCAGTTGGACAGCGACCCGACGGTACGCAGCACCGCGTGCTCCCACCCCAGCAGCTGGCCGACGCCCTGGCGGGCGCCCCCGCCGTGGGTGGTCACCACGACGGTGCCGCCGGGGGCGAGGTCGGCCGCGTCCTGGAACGCCGCGCCGACCCGCTTGCCGAGGTCGTCGAGGGTCTCGATGCCGGCGCCCGGGTCCGGGTCACCGGCGCGCCAGCGGGCGTACTCGGCGGGGTGGCGCTCGGCCGCCTCGGTGAGGACCAGCCCCTGCCAGAGCCCGAAGTGCCGTTCCCGCAGCCGGGGATCCGTCGCCACCGGCAGCCCGGTCAGCGCGGCCAGCGCGGCGGCCGTGTCCATCGCGCGGCTCAGGTCGCTGGCGACGATGGCGTCCGGCCGCAGCGCGGCGAGCAGGGGCGCGGCGGCGCGGGCCTGCTCGCGGCCGAGGTCGTTGAGCGGCACGTCGGTCTGCCCCTGCACCCGGCTGGCGGCGTTCCAGTCGGTGTTGCCGTGCCGCCAGACGATCAGGCGGGTCATTCCGCGGCGGCGGAGCCGGTGCCGGACTCGGCGTCGACGAGGTCCCGGTCGACGAACGGGATCGTCGGGCAGTCCTTCCACAGCCGGTCGAGGGCGTAGAACTCGCGCTCCTCGGTGTGCTGGACGTGCACCACGATGTCGACGTAGTCGAGCAGCACCCACCGGCCGCCCCGCTCGCCCTCGCGGCGGACCGGCTTGGCCTTCTCCGGCAGCTGGAGCAGGCGCTCCTCGATGGCGTCGACGATGGCGAGCACCTGCCGCTCGTTGGGCGCCGCGGCGAGCAGGAACGCGTCGGTGATGGCGAGCTGGTCGCCCACGTCGATGATGACGATGTCCTGCGCCTTCTTGTCGGCCGCGGCCTGGGCGGCGGCGAGGGCCAACTCGTGGGCGCGTTCGGAAACTGTCACCGTTCTCCTTCGATCAACCGTGCGATCCTCCAAGCGTCTCACACGCGGCGGAATCCCGACTCGTCAGTTTCGCCGTGTTACCCTCCCGAACCGCCTGAAACGGCGTCAAATCACTGCTGGTACAGGCGCCGTTTGGCGATGTACTGCACCACACCGTCCGGCACGAGATACCAGACCGGCTCGCCCCGGGCGACCCGGGCCCGGCAGTCCGTGGACGAGATGGCCATCGCCGGGACCTGCACCAGGCTCACCGTGTCGGCGGGCAGGTGCGCGTCGGTGAGCTCGAAGCCGGGCCGGGTCACCCCGATGAAGTGCGCCAGCTCGAAGATCTCGTCCAGGTCCTTCCAGGAGAGGATCCGCTCCAGCGCGTCGGCCCCGGTGATGAAGAAGAGCTGCACCTTCGGCCCGTACTCGGCCTGCAGGTCACGCAGGGTGTCGACCGTGTAGGTCGGCCCGCCCCGGTCGATGTCGACGCGGCTGACCTGGAAGCGCGGGTTGGACGCGGTCGCGATCACCGTCATCAGGTAGCGGTCCTCCGCCGGGCTGACCGGCTCGTCCGCCTTCTGCCACGGCTGGCCGGTGGGGACGAAGACCACCTCGTCCAGCCCGAACCGGTCCGCCACCTCGCTGGCCGCGACGAGGTGCCCGTGGTGGATCGGATCGAAGGTGCCGCCCATGATGCCGACCCGCCGGATGTCCTCCTCCATCCGATGATCGTAGGCCGGGCACGGCCGGCGCCCGTCGCGGGTCGCCG
>NZ_JBSGDY010000166.1:0-13438 GCF_053602615.1 Micromonospora sp. NPDC004336 | reverse complement strand
CCGCCGGGGCGGTGGCCGGGCCGGGCGGCGGCGCGCCGGGTCAGAGCGACCTGGCGACCTCGACCAGCTGGTCGAGCGCCGCGCCCCAGCCCTCGACGAAGCCCATCTCCTCGTGGGACTTCCTGGCCGCGGCGTCGCCGTGGATCGCCGTGGCGGTGTACCTCGTGCCGGCGCCGACAGGTTCGAGGCTGACGACCGCGGTGAACGGGAAGCCGTCCCCGGCGTGCTGCGGGCGAAAGCCCGCCCCCAGCGCGGAGGTGAAGACCAGCGTCCGGTTCTCCTCGGCCACCAGGACGCAGCCGCTGCTCGGGTACTCCTCGCCCTCCGGCGAGCGCATCACCGTGTCGAACCTGCCGCCCGGCCGCGGGTCGATCTGGCAGGACGAGGTCGACCAGGGCTTCGGGGCGAACCACCGCACGATCAGCTCGGGCGTGGTCCAGGCCTTCCAGACGAGCTCCGGCGCGACGTCGACCGTGCGTTCCAGGACGAGGTCGAGCTTCGGATCCATGTCGTACGCGGTCATTCCTGCTGCTCCTTCAGGTCGTCGAGAAGTGCGTCGAGTTGGTCGAGGCGCCGGGCCCAGAGCGCGCGCCGCTCGGCGAGCCAGGCGTCGACCCGGTCGAGCGGTCCGGGTGCGAGCCGGTAGGTGCGCACCCGCCCCGCCTTCTCCGACGTCACCAGGCCGGCGTGCTCGAGGACGCGCAGGTGCTGGGTGAACGACGGCAGCGCCATGTCGAACGGGCGGGCCAGGTCGCTGGTCGTCGCCGGGCCCTGGCTGAGGCGCTCGACGACCTGGCGACGGGTGGGGTCCGACAGCGCGTGGAACACGTCGTCGAGCCGCGCGCCGGCCTCCCCGCCCTCGTCACCAGATCGCTTAGGCATGCACCTAAGTATTGTGGCCCGGAAGGGGCGGGTCAAGACCTGGGCATCCCCGCTCAGGCGGGCGTGTCGGCGCCGACCAGGCGGGCGTCCGCCGCGGCCTGGCCGTCGGCGTCGCGCGCCTCCTCGCACACGGTGGCCGCGTCCACCCAGTGCCGCCGCGCCTCGGCGGCGTCGCCCAGCGCCGCCGCCGCGTCGCCGAGGTGGAGCAGGGTGCGGCCCAGCCCCGCCGTCGGCCGGTCGTCGCGCAGCCGCCGGCTCTCCGCGAGCATCTCGTACGCCTGCCGCGCCTGACCCGGCGCGGCGGCCAGCAGCACCGCCCCGGCGTTCAGCAGGGCGGCCGGCCGGTTCGACGGATCGGTCACCGACTCGTACTCGCGCAGCGCCGCCCGCCACGACTGCGCCGCGTCGAGGTGCTCGCCCTGCCCGGCGTGCACCAGCACCAGGTTCGTCAGGGCCGCCGCGTAGCCGCGGGCGTCGCCGAGCGCGCGGAACGCGTTCGCCGCCCGCACCAGGTGGTGGTGCGCGGACTCCAGCTCGCCCCGGGCCAGCCGGGCTGCGCCCATCCCGAGGTCGGTCAGCGCGTGCCCGGCCCGGTCCGCGCCGGAGCGGTGCCGCCGCGACAGCTCCAGGTGCTCCACCGCGTCGTCGAGCTGCCCCAGGTCCAGCAGCACCAGGCCGAGGTTCATCCGCGCCTGCGCGGTGCCGCGCCGGCCCCGCTCCGCCACCGCGAGGCTCAGCGCCGTCGCCGCGCCCTGCGGGTCGCCCCGGCGGCGGCGCAGCACGCCCAGCTCGTTGTGCGCCCAGCCGGCGATCTCCGGCCGGTCGTCGGCCGTGGGCGTGGCGAGCACGGTGCGGCACACCTCCTCCCACTCGCCGAGCCGCTCCGCGTGGGCCAGCCAGCCGCACAGCGCCACCGCCAGCCGGAACCACCAGCGGCGCACCCGCCGCGGCAGGGTCTCGGCGGCGCCCGCCGGCACCCGCACCACCGCCAGCAGCAGCTCCTGGTGCAGGTCGAACCAGCCGTACGGGTCGTCGTCCAGGGCCAGGGTGGGCCCCCGGTCCGGCGGCGAGGCGGCCACCGCAAGGCTCGCGGCGTGCCGCTCGGCCCGCCGGGCCAGGTGCCGGGTGAGCCGGGCCTGCGCGGCCACCCGCCGCCGCGCCGGCTCCGCGTCGCGCAGGTGCATCCGGGCGTACGGCGCCAGCAGCGGGCGCACCTCGTAGCGGTCGCCGGGCGCGCCGGCCACGAACCCGCCGGCGGCCAGCTCGTGCAGCAGCGCGGCCACCCGGTCCGGGCGGCGGCCGGGCAGCGCCCCGATCGTCGGCCGGTCCAGGGGCACCGGGCTGAGCGACATCAACCGCCACAGCCGCCGCGCCTCGCCGCCCAGCGCGTGGTAGGCCGTGTCCCGCGCGGTCACCAGCTGGGTCGCCGGGGAGGCGGCCACGTGCTGGTGCGGGGGCGTGTCGACGGCGCGGCGCAGCGCGTCGAGCACGTCGGCGTGCCGCCAGCCGTGCTGCGCCGTACGCCGGCCCAGCTCCGCCACCGTGCGGGGCTGCCGGCCGCACAGCTCGACGACGGCGCGTACGGCCGGGTCGGTGCGGGGGTCGGGTCGGTGCGGCCGGGCGACGGGGGCGGCGGCGCCCGCGGCGGCGAAGAGCTCGACGGCGTCGTCGGCGTCCGGCTCCGCGAGGCCGTGCGCCGCCACGCCCTCCAGCGCGTCCAGCGCGGGCGTGCCGACCAGCAGCAGCCGGCAGGCCCGCGCGGTCGGCGGCAGCAGCGGCCGGACCTGGGCGGGGTCGTCCACGTTGTCCAGTACGACCAGGATCTCCCGGCCGTCGAGCTGCCCCCGCAGCTCGTCGGCGGCGTCGGCGAGGTCGTCGGCGCGGCCCGACGCCGGCGGCCGGGTGCCGAGGATCCGGGCCAGGGCGGTGAGCACCTGCCGGGCGGAGTGCGGCCGGCCGCCCCTGCGCAGGTCGAGATAATACTGACCGTCGGGGAAGTGTTCCCGGCAGAGGTTGGCGGCCTGGACGGCGCAGGCGGAGGTGCCGACGGCCCGCCGGCCGACCACTGCGACCGCGTGCTCCTTCCTGAGCAGGTCGATGATCGCGTCGACGTGCCCGGCCCGCCCGGTGAACCCGGCCGGCCAGGGCAGGTTGGGCGCGCCGGCGGCGGGCGCGGCCTCGACGTCCTCCGGCGTCGTGGCCTGCTGCCGCTGGCGGCGCCACTCCACGATCGTCGCGGCGGCGAGGCCGAGCACGATCACCCCGGCGCTCGCGGAGCCGAGCTGGGCCACGGACAGCTCGGAGAGCAGGTTGCCGGTGACGTTGCCGAGCACCGCGCTGACCGTCCCGCCCACCACGCCGCCGACGGCGAGCAGCAGGCTCAGCCGCCGCGGCCGGCGGGAACGACCGGCCGGCCCGCTCACCGGACGCCCCCGGCGACCAGGCCGGCGACGAGCTGACGGCGGGCCAGCACCACCAGCAGCACCGGCAGGATCGAGGCGATCACCGAACCGGCGGCGAGCTCCCCGCTGTTGGCCACGAAGCCCCGGGCCTGGCCGGCGAGGAACAGCCCCAGCGGCACCGCGCCGGGACCGCTGAACAGCAGGCCCACCACCAGGTCGTTCCACACCTGGACGAACTCCAGCACCGCGACGGCGACCACGGCCGGGCGGTTGTGCCGGGCCAGCAGCCGCAGGGTGTCCCACCAGTGCCGCCCGCCCACCCGGGCCGCCCGCACCTGCTCGGCGGGCAGGTCGGCGAAGGCGTTGCGCAGCACCAGCACGGCGAACGGCACCCCCAGCGCGACGTGCACCAGCGCCAGGCCGCGCGCCGTGCCCGAGGAGAGCGCCACCCCGAGCACCTCGTTGACCGGCCCCGCGATGACCTGCACCGGCACGATGGTGGCGGCCATCAGCAGCAGGCCGGTGCCCTGGGCCGCCGGCCCGGTCAACCAGGCGAGGGGATACGCGGCCAGCAGCGCGACGGCCAGCACCGCCGCCGTCACCACGGTCGCCAGCACCAGCGTGAAGCCCAGCGTCCGCCACAGCTCGACGCCGGTGACCAGCTCCCGGTAGGAGGAGAGGCTCGGCGGGCTCGCCCACCAGCCCCGGGCCGCCGCGTCGACCTTGCCGTGCAGCGAGGTCGCGAGGAGCACCCCCAGCGGCACCAGCCAGGCGATCGCGGCGCCCGCGACCAGCAGCCGCGTCGACCGGCGCGGCGCCGGCGTCGCCGGGTCGGGCCCGACGGGCGCGGGGTCCCGGGGCGGCGGCCACGCCTGCCGTACGAACAGCGCCGCGACCAGCATTCCGGCGGCGACCGCCACCAGCCAGACCACGCCGAGCGCGGCGCCCTCGCCGGTGGTGGCGCCGTTCGAGGTCTGCCAGACCCGCAGCGCCAGCACCGACGCCTCGTCGCGCACCGAGCCCGGCGCCAGCACGAGGATCAGGTCGAACGTGCGGGCCGTGCCGAGCGCCACCAGGGTGAAGACCACGGCGACCGTACGCAGCAGCAGCGGCCGCCACTGCGCGTCCCACAGCACGTCGCGGCGGTTGCCGCCGTAGGCGCGGACCGCGTCGGCGAGGCTCGGCGGCACGGCGTCGAGGGCGGCCCGGAACACCAGCACCGCCAGCCCGACCCACGCCCACACGAACGCCGACATCAGCGCCACCGTGACCAGGCCGGGGCCGAGCAGGTGCGGCGCGTCCGCCGCCGACCGCCCGGTCAGCCTCGCGGCGACCAGCGTGGCCAGCCCGCGCCCCGGGTCCGGGTCGTACATGAGCCGGAAGGTGACCCCGGTGACCACCAGGGGCAGCGCCGTCGGCACCACCAGGATCAGCCGGACCAGCCCGCCCTCCTGGGAGCGGCGCGAGGCGGCGGCGAGCAGGTAGCCCAGCACGGTCACCACCGCGGGCACGACCAGCGCCCAGAGCAGCGTGCGCCCCACCACCGCGCCGGTGCCGGGCGCGGCCAGCGCGGTGCGGTAGTGCTCCGCGCCGACCCACCGGCCGTCGGTGGTGACGCTGGCGTGCACCGTACGCAGCACCGGCCACGCCACCAGCCCACCGAGCAGCAGCAGGGCGGGCAGCAGCAGCGCCGAGGTGGCCCCGGCCGCCGGGTAGGCGCGCCCGCGTCGGGGCGGCCCGACGTCGTCGAGGACCGCCAGCTCGCCCAGGACCCGGCTCACCGCCCGCCTCCCGCCGAGCGGGCCGCCGCCGCCAGTTGGCCGGTGGCCCGGCGGGCCGCCTCCAGGGCGGAGACCCCGCCGGTGACGTCGGCGAAGAAGTCCTGCATGATCCGCCAGATGCCGACGCCGTCGGAGCCGGTGAACGGGCCGGGCAGCCGGTCGGAGAGGTCGAAGCGCACCCTCTCCGCGGTGCGCAGCTCGGCGGCGAGGCGGCGGCGGACCGGGTCGCGGTAGTCGGCCAGCGGCACGGAGACGTTGGGGGAGAGGTAGCCGCCGGCGCGCAGCCACGGCGCGAACGCGGACCCGTCGCTGAGCCAGCGCACCAGCTCCGGGCCCCGGCCGGAGCCGGCGAACGCCACGGCCGCGTCGCCGCCGACGATCAGCGGGCCGCCGGCCACCCGCGCGCCGGGGAACCGGAACGTCTCCGGCGGCTCGGGCCCCCGCCGGAACGTGCCGCCGATGTCGTCGACGAAGTCGGCCTCGAAGAGCATCGTGGCCCGCCGGTGGTGGACCAGTTGGATCACCGACTCCTCGTACTGGGTGAGCAGGGCGCGCCGGCCGCCGCCGGGGAACGCGCCGTCGACGCTCCACAACTCGGCGAGTCGATCCAGCGCGGCGCGCACCGACCCGGCCCGCCAGTCGGCCTCGCCGTGGGCCAACGCCTCGTAGAAGCCGGGCGGCGCCACGTCGGCGAGGACGTTCTCGAACCAGTCGGTGAGCACCCAGCCGTCGGCGGCGCCCACGGCCAGCGGCGCCGGCCCGTCGCCGGACCGGGCCCGCGCGCCCAGCCGGCGGGTGAGCGTGACCAGCTGGTCCCAGGTGCGCGGCGGCTCGGGCAGCATCGACGGGAAGTACCAGAACAGCGACTTGTGCGCCGCCTTCACCCAGACGCCGTAGCGCCGCCCGTCGGCGGAGAGCAGGTCGGTCATGCCGGGCGGGAGGGCGTAGCTGGCGGCCGGGCTGAGCTCCCGCAGCCAGCCGCGCCGGGCGTACTCCACGACCAGGCCGGAGCGGGGCAGGATCGCCACGTCGGGGCTGGTGCCGGCGAGCTGGCGGGCGCGCAGGAACGCGTCGATGTCGTTGCCGGCGCTGATCACCTGCACGCCCGCGCCGTAGCCGGCCACCACCTCGCGGAACCGGGCCAGCTCGCCGCCGCTCCAGACCACCGCGACCTGCACCGCCGGCTCCGCCCGGGAACAACCGGCGACGGCGGTCGCGCCGGCCGCCGCGGCGCCCCGCAGCAGGGTGCGGCGGCGCAGCCGCCCCGCCGGGGTCACCTGGTCACCTCGGCGGCGACCGGCACGTCGGTCAGGGCGCCCGGATCGGCCGTGCAGACCAGCAGGGCCGCGCCCGGGGTGCCCGGCGGGGACAGCCGCCCCACCAGTTCGGTGAGCCGCCCGCCGCCGCCCGCCCCGGTCGGCAGGTCGATCACGAGCACCTCGGGCAGGCAGGCGACCGCCCTGGCCAGCGCCACCCGGAACCGCTGCGCCTCCGACAGCAGGTGCGGCCGCAGCGCCAGGGTCGGTGCCAGCTCCAGCCGGTCGACCACCGTGGCCGTCCAGTCGTCGGCGACCTCCCGCACCCGCTCCCGCCGGCGCTGGCCGTAGGCGATGTTGCGGCGCACGGTCAGGTGGGGCAGCAGCGCGCCGCCGGCCGGGACGTAGGCGATCCGCCGGCGCGGCGGCGGCAGGGCGGTGACGTCCCGCCCGCCGACCAGCACCTGGCCGGCGAGCGGCGCGGCGAGCCCGGCGACCACCCGGGCGACGGCGGTGCCGAGGGGCGGGTCGGCCACCAGCGCGGCCGAGGCGCCGGCGGCGACGTCGAGGGTCACCGGCGCGGCGCCGGGCACGGCGACGAGTTCGCACAGTCGTAACGTGGCCATCACCTCCGGTGACCCGGGCAGTCGCCCCCAGGGTGGCACAACGGGACGACACGTGGTGTCCCCGGCGGCCTCCCCTGTGGAGTCGCGGCGGTGCTCAGGCCGGCCGCCGCCCACCGCCTCCGGGGCCGCTCCGGCGCGCGGCGTAGAGGTCGGCCAGGTCGGCGGCGGTGGCGGCGAGCCGCTCGCGCAGCGCGGCCGGGGCCAGCACCTCCACGTCGGCGCCGAGCCGCAGCAGGTCGCCGTGGGCGTGGGTGAGCGACTCGATCGGGATGACGGCGGTCACCCAGCCGGCGTCGTCGGGCGGCCCGGCGGTCCGGTCGACCGAGGCCGCCACCAGCTCGCTGGCGACCTCCCGCAGCCGCTCGCGGCCGCGCGGGGAGAGCCGCACCGTCGCGTCGTCGCGGTGCAGGTGGGCCCGGAACCGCGCCACGTGCCCGCGCCACCAGGCGGGCAGGTCGAACCCCGCCGGCCGGGTGAACTCCTCGTCCATCGTGGTCAGCGACAGGACCTGGTTGACCCGGTAGGTGGCGGGCTCGTCGCGCCCGGGCCGGCCGGCGACCACGTACCACCGGCCGCCCTTGAGGACCAGGCCGTAGGGCTCCAGCACCCGGTCGACCTCCCCGGCCCAGCTGCGGTAGCGCACGGCCACCCGCCGCTGCCGCCAGACCGCCTCCGCCACCCGGGCCAGGTGGGGCGAGGCGTCGCCGTCGGCGTACCAGCCGGGGGTGTCCAGGTGGAAGCGTTCCTGGATCCGCGCGGCGCGGTCGGCCAGCTCGGGCGGCAGGGCGGCGTGCAGCTTGAGCTGGAGCGCGGCGACGGCCGCCCCGTAGCCCAGCTCGGCGGCGGGCCCGGGCAGCCCGGCGAGGAAGAGCCGCTCCGCCTCCTGCGCGGTCAGCCCGGTCAGCCGCGTCCGCCAGCCCTCGACGAGCCGGTAGCCGCCCGCGTGCCCGGCCTCGCCGTAGAGCGGGATGCCGGCGGCGTGCAGCGACTCGACGTCGCGGTAGACGGTGCGGGTGGACACCTCCAGCCGCTCGGCGAGCTGCGCGGCGGTCATCCGCCCGTGCGCCTGGAGCAGCATCAGCAGGGAGATGAGTCGACTGGCCCGCACTTCGCTGACACTAGCTGTCAGTGGAGCGTCCGTACCGTCCCGGCATGGCATTTCGCGACAAGGAACTGCGGGTGCCGGGGCCTCTCACGGTCGCCGGCCGGCAACTCAAGCGCTACCACGTCGACCAGCCGCAGCGGCGGATCTCCCCGGAGGTGGAGCGGGCCGCGTACGCGGTGCTGCCCCGCCTGCTGCCGGACCGCGCCGGCGACGACACCCCGGCGGCCGGCTGGGTCGTGCTGCACCGGGGCGCCGACACGGGGGCGTACCTGCTGGCGTACAGCTGGGTCTGGGACAACGTCGTCGAGATCCGGATCGCGGCGGCCGGCCAGCCCGCCCTGAACTGCCCGGACGACGACCCGACGCGCTTCGTGGAGCTGGACCGCCCGTGGGCGGGCTGCGTCTGGGAGCTGGCCGTGCTGGAGCACGAGCGGGCCGCCTGGGCCCGGCACGTGCTGGCCCCGGAGCGTCCCGACCTGGCCGGCTGGCTCGCCGACACCCGCCCCGAGGGGCCGGTGGGACGCTGATGGGCGACTTCGACTGCCAGCGAAGGTCGGCTCGCGCCACCTGACCCGGCCGACCGAGGCCGGGTCAGGCCGGCGGGGGAGCGGTGCTGCGGTAGATCGCCGCCAGCCAGACGTCGAGCAGCACGTCGACCACGTCCCGCTCGGCCACGGCCGGCCCGTCGCCGGCGAACGTGGCGTACCAGACGCGCTCGTTCATCGAGTTCAGCGCGATGGCCAGGTCGCGGGCCGGTACGCCGTCGGGGGCCGCGCCCCGGCGGCGCTCGGCCTCGACGGCGGTCTCGATGGCGTGCACCCAGCGTTCCAGCACGCTCGCCCAGAGCCGGCGCACCTCGGCGTTGGTGCCGCGCACCTGGGCGCAGGCCAGCACCACGGCCCGGTGCGCGCCGAACGTCTCGTGGAACCGGTGGATCAGCTCCCGCCACCGCGCCCGCGGGTCCTCGGCGAGCCGCTCCAGCACGTCGCCGGCGGCGGCGTCGGCCTCCTCGGTGACCCGGTCGAGCAGCGTCAGCAGCACCGCGTCCTTGGACGGGAAGTAGAAGTAGAAGGTGGGCCGGGAGATGCCCGCGCCGCGCGCCAGGTCGTCGACCGAGATGTCGGCGACCGCCCGCTGCCGCAGCAGCCGCTCGGCGGTGGCGAGGATGGCCAGCTCACGTTCGTCCCCGGCCGAGCGCGCCGCGCGCCGTCCGCGCGCGGTGGCGTTGCCGGCGGCCGTACGGGCGGGCGTCATGGCCGCTGACTCTACACCGGATCAACACCCTGTCGACGGCACTCGACAGGGTGTTGACTGGCGTCGAGGGCCGTGGATAGTGTCCGGTGTCACACGGCGGACGGGAGACGAGATGGCCACCGACCACGTCGACGTGCTCATCGTCGGCGCCGGCCTGTCCGGCGTCGGCGCCGCCTGCCACCTGCGCCGCGAGTGTCCGGAGAAGACGTACGCGGTGCTGGAGGCCCGCGACGCGATCGGCGGCACCTGGGACCTGTTCCGCTACCCCGGCGTCCGGTCCGACTCCGACATGTTCACCCTCGGCTACTCGTTCCGGCCGTGGACGGACCCGAAGGCCATCGCCGACGGCGACGCC
Source organism: Micromonospora sp. NPDC004336 (assembly GCF_053602615.1). Taxonomy (NCBI): domain Bacteria; kingdom Bacillati; phylum Actinomycetota; class Actinomycetes; order Micromonosporales; family Micromonosporaceae; genus Micromonospora; species Micromonospora sp. NPDC004336. The sequence goes on along the minus strand of NZ_JBSGDY010000166.1, from coordinate 3,777 downwards.
ATCCGCGACTACGTGCGCCGCACCGCCCGGGAGTACGGCGTCACCGACCACGTCCGCTTCCGGCACCGCGTCGTACGCGCCGAGTGGGACGGTCAGCGGGCCCGCTGGACGGTGCGCGCCCACCGCGACGACACCGGCGAGACGGTCGAGCTGACCTGCTCGTTCCTGTTCACCTGTTCCGGCTACTACCGTTACGACGCCGGCTACGCCCCGCGGTTCCCCGGCACCGAGCGGTACGCGGGGCGGATCGTGCACCCGCAGCACTGGCCGGAGGACCTCGACCACACCGGCAAGCGGGTGGTGGTGATCGGCAGCGGCGCCACCGCGGTGACCCTGGTGCCGGCGATGGCCGAGCGGGCCGCCCACGTCACCATGCTCCAGCGCTCGCCCACGTACGTCCTGGCGCTGCCCTCGCGCGACGTGCTCGCCGACGCGCTGCGGCGCTGGCTGCCGGCGAAGGCCGCGTATCCGGTGGTGCGCTGGAAGAACGTCCTGCTCTCCACCGCCAACTTCCAGCTCAGCCGGCGCGCCCCCGCCCTGGTCAAGCGGCTGCTGCTGCGCGCCGCCCGGGGCCGGCTGCCGGCCGGCTACGACGTCGACCGGCACTTCTCGCCCCGCTACGACCCCTGGGACCAGCGGCTGTGCGTGGTGCCCGACGGCGACCTGTTCACCGCGTTGCGGACGGGCCGGGCGTCGGTGGTCACCGACACCGTCGACACCTTCACCGAACGCGGCGTCCGGCTCTCCTCCGGCGCGGAGCTGGCGGCGGACGTCGTGGTCACCGCCACCGGGCTCAACCTGCTCGCCCTCGGCGGCATGACCCTGGCCGTCGACGGCGCCGAGGTGGACCTGGCCGGCACCGTCGCCTACAAGGGCATGATGCTCTCCGGGGTGCCGAACTTCGCGATGACCATCGGCTACACCAACGCCTCGTGGACGCTCAAGGCCGACCTGGTCGCCGGCTACGTCTGCCGGCTGCTGCGCCACCTCGACCGCACCGGCCAGCAGGTCGTCACCCCGCTGCCGCCGCCCGACGGCGAGCTGTCGCCGATCATCGACCTGACCGCCGGGTACGTGCTGCGCAGCGTCGACGCGCTGCCCAAGCAGGGTGCGCGGGCGCCCTGGCGGCTGCACCAGAACTATCCCCGGGACGTGCTGCTGATGCGGCACGGCCGACTCAGCGACGAAGGCGTGCGGTTCTCCCACGCCGGCACACCGAAAAAAGGAGGACCGTCGGTGCGTAGGTTCGTCTTCACCGGCGGCACGGCCGTCGTCACGGGCGCCGCCAGCGGGATCGGCGAGGCCCTCGCCCACGGGCTGGCCCGCCGGGGCAGCGACCTGGTGCTGCTCGACCGGGACGCGGGGCGGCTCGACGCCGTCGTGGCGGCCCTGCGCGCCGCGTACCCCGACCGGCAGCTCACCACCTACCTGGTCGACCTCGCCGACGCCGCCGCCACCGCGCGGGTGGCCGAGGAGCTGCGGCAGCGGCACCCGGCGGTCCGGCTGCTGGTCAACAACGCCGGGGTGGCCCTGGGCGGCCGGTTCGACCAGGTGACCCTCGACGAGTTCAGCTGGGTCGTCGACGTCAACTTCCGGGCGGTGGTGCAGCTGACCCACGCGCTGCTGCCCACCCTGCGGGCGGAGCCCGGCGCGCACCTGGTCAACGTCTCCAGCCTCTTCGGGATCATCGCCCCGGCCGGGCAGACGGCCTACGCGGCCAGCAAGTTCGCCGTCCGGGGCTTCACCGAGGCGCTGCGCCAGGAGCTGGCCGAGGACGGGATCGGGGTGACATCGGTGCATCCGGGCGGCATCCGCACCCGCATCGCGTCGAACGCCCGCGTGGGCAGCGGCGTCTCTCCGCAGGAGTTCGAGACCGGTCGCCGGCAGTTCGAGAAGCTGCTCACGATCGACCCCGCCAAGGCCGCCGAGGTGATCCTGCGCGGGGTGGAACGCCGCCGGGGCCGGGTGCTGATCGGCTGGTCGGCGAAGCTGCCCGACCTGCTGGCCCGGGTGGCGCCGGCGGCGTACCCCCGGATCCTCGCCTTCGGGCTCAACCGGATGGCGGGCGGCCCCGCCCGCCGCGCCACGGCCGCGCCGCCCGCCCCGACGCAACGGCAACCCGAGTCGGCCCCCGCGGCCGACCCGGCCGGGGAGCCGGCGTGACCGCCCCGGCCGCGCGCCGGCCCCGGCACGTCACCGTCGACGGCCGGCGCGTGTGCCACCGCGTCGACGGCGACGGGCCGCCGGTGGTGCTGCTGCACGGCATCGGCCGCAGCATGCACGACTTCACCGAGCTGCACGAGCGGCTCGCCGACCGGTTCCGGGTGCACAGCGTCGACCTGCCCGGCTACGGCGGGTCGCTGCCGATGGCCCGGCCCTGCACCCTGCCGGCCCTGGCGGAGTTCGTCGGCCGCTACCTCGACGTCGTCGGCGTCGACCGCCCGGCGCACCTGGTCGGCAACTCCCTCGGCGGCGCGGTCGCCATGCGCCTCGCGGCGTCCGAGCCGGGTCGGGCGGCCACCCTGACGCTGGTCAACAGCGCCGGCTTCGGCCGGGAGGTGACCATGGCGCTCCGGCTGCTCGCCCTGCGCCCGCTGGGGCGGCTGATGCTGCGGCCCAGCCGGTGGGCCGCCCGGCGCGTCGTGCTGTCGCTCTTCCACGACCCGGCCTTCGCCACCGCCGACCGCGTGGCGCACGCGCTGGAGGTCGCCCGCCTGCCGTACACGGCCCGGGTGATGCTGGAGACCGCCCACCACCTCGGCACCTTCCGGGGCGTCAGCCCGCAGTGGCGGGAGGAGCTGCTGGGCGAGGTGGAGCGCCTCGACATCCCCACCTTCGTCGTGTGGGGCGACCGGGACCTCATCCTCCCGGCGGCGCACCTCGACGCCGCCCGGGCGCGGCTGCCCAGGGCCCGCACCCACCTGTTCCGCGACTGCGGGCACATGCCGCAGATCGAGTGCGCCGACGAGTTCCACCGCCTGCTCGTCGACTTCTGGTCCACGGCGGGACCGGACGCGGCCGTGTCGTCCGGCGGCGGCGCGTCGGCGGACGGCGACGCCGAGCCGGCGGTCGCGGAGGCCGGCTGACGATCGGCCCTCGGACGACCGTTCCCAGGTGAGGGGGCGGCCCGACGGGGAAAGCCCTCGAATGCCCGACCTGGCCCTCTTCCTCGGCGGCGACGTGATGACCGGCCGGGGCGTGGACGTGATCCTGCCCGCGGCGGGCCCGCCCGAGCTGCGCGAGCCGGCCGTCCGGGACGCGCGGGGCTACGTCGACCTGGCCGAGGCCGCCGCCGGCCCCGTCCCGCGACCCGCGCCGCCGCACTGGCCGTGGGGCGAGGCGCTCGCCCTGCTCGACGCGCTGCGTCCGGACGTGCGGGTGGTCAACCTGGAGACCGCGGTGACCGGCCGGGGCGAGCACGCCCCGGCCAAGGCCATCCACTACCGGATGCACCCGGGAAACCTGCCCTGCCTCACCGCGGCCCGGCTCGACGTCTGCGCGCTGGCGAACAACCACAGCCTCGACTTCGGGGCGGTCGGGCTCACCGACACCCTCGACGCGCTGACCGGCGCCGGCATCGGCACCGCCGGCGCCGGGCGGGACGCCCCGTCGGCCTGGGCGCCCGCCCGGGTGCCCCTCGCCGGGGGCCGCCGCCTGCTGGTCTGGTCGGTGGGTGCCGGGAGAACTCCGGTGCGGTGGCGGAACCCGTGGCGGAGATCCCCTCGCGCCGCAGCACGGTGCGTACGGTCGCGGCCAGGATCGACAGGTCGAGGCGCA
>NZ_JBSGDY010000165.1:0-13870 GCF_053602615.1 Micromonospora sp. NPDC004336 | reverse complement strand
GCCGAAACCACAGCTCCGACCAGCCCGGGGTATAAATCAATTTGGCACTGGCTTATCAAGCACCCTGTTGAGTTCTCAAAGAACAACCACACACCATTCGAGCGTCCCACACCGTGGGAACCCGCTTGGGGCAACTTCTCTATCTTACTCGGAACGTTTCCGATGTCAATCTCGCGTTGGAGATCATCATCAGGATGCCGTTCCGATCCACGATGACGCACGCCGTTTGACGGCGGTCGTTTCTGTCGTGGGAAGCCGCAGACCGGCCGATCGCCGCTGTGCGGCTCTCCGCCCGGCTCCTGCCGGCCTCAGAACTCTACCCGGTCGGTCTCGCGAGCGCAACTCCGTGTCGGAGTCTCCTCGCACCGCCCGGTCACCAGCCTCGCTCGGCGTTCCCGCCACGAGCCTGGTGCCCGTTGTCGGCCGGTTTGCCCGGCCTCCCGCGTGCAGAGAGAAAGTTACGCGGACCTTCCCGAGAAGGCAAATCGGGGTACGTCACTTGGAGTCCGGACGGCCGCTGCGGGTGTCCGGACGCGCCTGGCTCGCCGGCGGCCCCTGGCGTCGCGTACGTCCTCCGGCCGGCGTGGGCAGCGGTACTGACGCTTCCGTGATGGCGGCACCGGGTCCGGACGGGGCTTCGCCGTGCCAGAGTGTCTGGCATGGATGACCTCCCCCGCCCCGGGCCGGCGCTGCTCGCCGAGGACGCGCTGCTCGGGCTGCTGCTGCCGTTCTGGCAGCTGGTCATCGGCGCATTCGTGCTCTTCGTCGTCCTGGCGTCGGTGGCGCGACTGGCGCGACGCGGGCGGTCCCGGATGACGACGGCCCTCCTGGTCACGGCCGCCGCGATCGCCGGCTTCGCCGTCGTGGGTGTGCTGCTGGAGGGGTGACGGCTACAGGCGCCGGTTGGCCAGGCTCGGCAGCTCCGCCCGGATGGTGCCCAGCCGGTCGAGGTCGAGCTCGGCGACGGCCAGGCCCGGGCCGTCGGGCACCTGGGTGAGCACCGTGCCCCACGGGTCGATCACCATGCTGCGCCCGAAACAGGTCCGGCCCGGCTCGTGGTCGCCGATCTGCCCCGCCGCGGCGACGAAGCACTGGTTCTCGATCGCCCGCGCGCGCAGCAGCACCTCCCAGTGGTCTCGCCCGGTGTGCAGCATGAACGCCGCCGGCACCACCAGCAGCTGTGCGTCGCCGTCGGTGGCGAGCTGGCGGTACAGCTCCGGGAAGCGGAGATCGTAGCAGATCGACAACCCGACGCGGAGCCCCTCGACGTCGACGACCACCGGCTGGTCGCCCGGAGCGACGGTCGCCGACTCCAGGTAGGAGACCCGGCCGGGGATCTCCACGTCGTACAGGTGGATCTTGCGATAGGTGGCGGCGAGTGCCCCCGAGCGGTCGAAGACCAGTGTGGTGTTCCAGGTGCGGGCCGGATCCGGCCCGCGCTCGTGGACCGACCCGGCGATCACCCAGATGCCCAGCCGGCGCGCGACGCCGGCGAAGAACTGCCCCACCTCGCCGTCCACCGGCTCCGGCTCCGGCAGGCCGGCGGCGGGGCCGAGGTAGTCGACGTACTCCGGCAGGAGGGCGAGGTCCGCGCCGGCCGAGGCCGCGCGCTCCAGCAGGGCCTCCGCGGCGGCGAGGTTCGCCTTCCGGTCGTCCCGGGCGTTCAGCTGGCAGACGGCGACGCGCATGAGGATCAGCGTACGGCCGGAGCGGGCTCCGGCGACAGCCGCGGCGACCGCCCGTTTCCCCGCCCGGGACGGGGTCAGCGGTCGGGCCGGGACACCCCGAGCGGCGGATACGCGACCGCGCCCGACCCCAGTGCGGGCCGGGCGCGGTGACGGTGGATCAGGCCGACTTCTCCTCGCGGTCCCGCCGGGCACGCCGGCCGGTGAACTCGCGCGGCACGATCGTCGGGTTGACGTTCTCCAGGACCACCTCGCGGGTGATCAGCACCCGGGCGGCGTCGGGGTTGCTCGGCACCTCGTACATCACGGAGAGCAGCACCTCCTCCATGATCGCGCGCAGGCCCCGGGCGCCGGTGCCCCGCAGCATCGCCTGGTCGGCGATCGCCTCCAGCGCCGGCGGCTCGAACTCCAGCTCGACGCCGTCGAGCTCGAAGAGGCGCTGGTATTGCCGGACGAGGGCGTTGCGCGGCTCCGTGAGGATCCGCACCAGCGCGGAGCGGTCGAGGCTGCGCACGTTGGTGATCACCGGGAGCCGGCCGATGAACTCGGGGATCAACCCGAACTTCAGCATGTCCTCCGGCATGACCTGGCTGAAGATGTCGTCGGTCGAGCGCTCGCTGACCGACCGCAGCCGGGCGCCGAAGCCGGTGCCGCCGTGGCCGGTGCGGGCCTCGATGATCTGGTCGAGCCCCGCGAAGGCGCCACCGCAGATGAACAGCACGTTGGTGGTGTCGATCTGGATGAACTCCTGGTGCGGGTGCTTGCGCCCGCCCTGCGGCGGCACGTTGGCCACCGTGCCTTCGAGCATCTTCAGCAGTGCCTGCTGGACGCCCTCGCCGGAGACGTCCCGGGTGATCGACGGGTTTTCCGACTTGCGGGCGATCTTGTCGACCTCGTCGATGTAGATGATGCCGGTCTCGGCGCGCTTGATGTCGTAGTCCGCCGCCTGGATCAGCTTGAGGAGGATGTTCTCCACGTCCTCGCCGACGTAGCCCGCCTCCGTCAGCGCGGTGGCGTCGGCTATGGCGAACGGCACGTTCAGCATCCGCGCCAGGGTCTGCGCCAGGTGGGTCTTGCCGCACCCCGTCGGACCCAGCAGCAGGATGTTGGACTTGGCCAGCTCGACGGCGTCGCCGCCGGAGCCCGGCGCGCCGGCCGCCTCGGCCTGGATCCGCTTGTAGTGGTTGTAGACCGCGACGGCGAGGGCCTTCTTGGCCTGGTCCTGCCCGACGACGTAGTTGTCGAGGAACTGGCAGATCTCCATCGGCTTGGGAAGCTCTTCCCACTTCACCTCGCCGGACTCGGCCAGCTCCTCCTCGATGATCTCGTTACAGAGATCGATGCACTCGTCGCAGATGTAGACCCCTGGGCCCGCGATGAGCTTCTTGACCTGCTTCTGCGACTTGCCGCAGAAGGAGCATTTCAGTAGGTCGCCGCCGTCACCGATCCGTGCCACCTACGTTCTCCCTGCACTCATCGGCCGGAGACCCGGCCCTGACCTGCGGACGGTGCGCCGCCCGCCTCGTTCACCCCGTCGGAGGATCCGGCGGAGCGGTACAGACCCGACGTTACCCGCTGGCGGAGGTTTCTCCGACCCCCAAAACGGGTGTGTCAGACGGTCGGCCGGGAGCGGACTCCCGGCCGACCTCGACGTGTGCTGCTCAGCTGGCGGCGTTGGCCGCCAGCAGGCCCTTCTTCCGGCTGGTGAGGATGGTGTCCACCAGCCCGTACTCCCGGGACTCCTCGGCCGTCATGATCTTGTCACGGTCGATGTCCTTGCGGACCTTGTCGATCGGCTGGTTGCAGTGCCGGGAGAGCATCTCCTCCAGCTGGGTCCGCATCCGCAGGATCTCCCGGGCCTGGATCTCGATGTCCGAGCCCTGCCCGTAACCGCCCTCGGTGGCCGGCTGGTGGATGATGATCCGCGAGTTCGGCAGCGCCATGCGCTTGCCCGGGGTGCCGGCGGCCAGCAGGACGGCCGCGGCGCTGGCGGCCTGGCCGAGGCAGACGGTCTGGATGTCCGGCCGGACGTACTGCATGGTGTCGTAGATCGCCGTCATGGCGGTGAACGAACCACCCGGGGAGTTGATGTACATGATGATGTCGCGGTCCGGGTCGGTGCCCTCGAGCGTCAGCAGCTGCGCCATCACGTCGTTGGCCGACGCGTCGTCGACCTGGACGCCGAGGAAGATGATCCGGTCCTCGAAGAGCTTGTTGTAGGGGTTGGACTCCTTCACCCCGTACGACGTGCGCTCGACGAACGACGGCAGGACGTAGCGGTTGTGCACGGCCGCGAACTGCGGCGGCAGGCTCAGGTCGGTCATCGTCAGCTCCTCAGCTCAGGGTCCCGGCGCCTTCCGGAACCTGCGTGGCTCCGGTGATCACCTTGTCGATGAAGCCGTAGTCCATGGCCTCCTGGGCGGTGAACCAACGGTCGCGGTCGGAGTCGGCCTCGATCTGCGCCTGACTCTGCCCGGTGTGGAAGGCGACCCGCTCCTGGAACATCCGCTTGGTGTAGAGCATCTGCTCCGCCTGGATGGCGATGTCGGACGCCGTGCCACCCATGCCGCCCGACGGCTGGTGCATCATGATCCGCGCGTGCGGCAGGGCGTAGCGCTTGCCCTTGGTGCCGGCGCAGAGCAGCAGCTGACCCATCGAGGCCGCCATGCCCATCGCCACGGTCGACACGTCGTTGTCGATGAACTGCATCGTGTCGTAGATCGCCATGCCGGAGTAGACCGAGCCACCCGGCGAGTTGATCCACAGGTTGATGTCGCGGTCCGGGTCCTCCGCGGCGAGCAGCAGGAGCTGCGCGCAGATGCGGTTGGCGACCTGATCGGTCACCTCGCTGCCCAGGAAGATGATGCGCTCCTTGAGCAACCGGTTGTAGACCGAGTCATCGAGGTTGCCAATGTTGTCGCCACCGCGGGCCTCGATCGCCCGGAGCGGCTTCGCTTGCATGTGCATGTCGGTCATGGCAGCCCTTCGCTCTCCGTACCGTCCTACCCGACACTAACCGCTCAGCCGGGTGGCAGAGTCCCGGTCCGGGCAGTGTTCGCTGACAGCGCAGCCCTGGAGACGTACCCCGGAAAGGGATCGGGCCGCCGTCCACCGCGAGCGGCGGACGGCGGCCTCACCCGACGATCAGTGCTCGTGGTCGTGCTCGGCCTCGCTCGCGTCGCGCAGCGCGTCGAGCGTCACCTCGTTGCCGGCCGAATCCTTGATCTTGATGCGCTCCATGACCGACGCCAGGGCCTTGCCGCGCCGGACGTCGCCGAAGACGGCGCCGGCCGCGCCGGAGCGGACGAGCTGGTCGTAGTACTGCTGCGGAGCCATCCCGGCGCGCTGCGCCCGGTGCACGATCTCGTGGCCGAACTCGTCGTCGGAGACCTGGACGTCCTCGGCGTCGGCCAGGGTGTCCAGCAGCAGCTGGATCTTGACGCCCTCGGTCGCCGCCTCGGTCAGCTCGGCGTCGATCTGCTCCTCGGTCTTCTCCTCGGCGGCGAGGTATTCCTCCAGGGAGGCGCCGATCCGCTCGAGCTGGTCGACCATCGCCTGCTTGCGGCTCTCGACCTCCTCGCGGACGACACCCTCCGGCGCCGGCACGTCGGCGGCCGCGACGAGCTGCTCCAGGGCCTTGTCGCGGGCGGCGTAGATCTGCTCGACCCGCTTGCCCCGGGTGACCCGCTCGCGCAGGTCGTCGCGCAGCTCCCCGATGGTGTCGAACTCGCTCGCCATCTGGGCGAAGTCGTCGTCCAGCTCCGGCAGCTCCTTCTCCTTGACCGTGCGGACGGTCACCGCCACCTCGGCGTCCCGGCCGGCGAAGTCGCCGCCGACGAGCTGGGTGGTGAAGGTGGTGCTCTCGCCGGCGGACAGGCCGACGACGGCCTCGTCCAGCCCCGGGAGGAGCTGCTTGCTGCCGACCTCGTGGGAGATGTTGCTCGCCGAGCCGCCCGGCACGTCCTCGCCGTCGACGGTCGCGTTCAGGTCGATCTGGACGTAGTCGCCCTCCTGGGCGGCCCGCTCGACGGTCTTCAGGGTGGCGAACCGCTCCCGCAGGCTCTTCACCTGCTCGTCGATCTCGCTGTCGTCGATCTGCAGCTCGTCGACGGTCACCTCGATGGTGGCCGGGTCCGGCAGAATGATCTCCGGACGGACGTCGACCTCGGCGGTGAAGTTGAGCGAGTCACCGTCGTTGAACTCGGTGATCTCGACCTCGGGCCGGCCGAGCGTCTTCAGGTCGTGCTCCCGGACCGCGGCGAGGATGTTCTGCGGGATGGCCTCCTGGACCGCCTCGTTGAGGACGGTGCCCCGGCCGACCCGCTGGTCGATCACGGCCGCCGGAACCTTGCCCTTGCGGAAGCCGGGAACCTGGACCTGCTGCCCGATCTCCCGGTACGCCTTCTTGAGGCTCGGCTCGAGCTCGACGAACGGCACCTCGATGGCGAGCCGCACGCGCGTCGGGCTCAGAGTCTCGACGGTGCTCTTCACAGGCGTACTCCTTGACGGATCTCGGTTTTGAGTCTGGGCGCAATTAGCCCATCGAGTGTAGGCGAGCCGGCCGGCCGCACCGGCAGCGGCCGGGGACCGCGCGGAGGGCGACCCCGGCGACCGGCCGCGGACGACAGTCGGGGTGGCGGGATTTGAACCCACGGCCCCTCGCTCCCAAAGCGAGTGCGCTACCAAGCTGCGCCACACCCCGTGGCGACGAGCAGTCTATGCCGTCGCGCCCCGCGCGACGTGCCGGGGCGTCACCCAACGCGCCGAACGGGGACCAACCGGACACACGACCCCGATTCCCGCCCGACCCCCGGCCACCGCGCCGTCGGGGGCCGCCCGCGCCGTCGGGGTGTCGCGGCTGGCAGCAACTTCCGGGAAAGAGTGGCCTCCGGGCCAGCGGGTGGGAACTACTTCCCGGAAGTTGCGCGGATCTTGGCGGCGCTGCGCGGGGATACGGCTGAGCACGGCGGGCAGGCATTGGGTACGCTGTCGGCGCGCCCCGCAGCGTCGGGGCGCGACGCGGGCGTAGCTCAATGGCAGAGCTTCAGTCTTCCAAACTGACGGTGCGGGTTCGATTCCCGTCGCCCGCTCCACGAACTCCGGCCCAGGTCAACGGCGTTGTCGCCGAGCCTGGGCCGTTCTCGTTTCAGCCCTCTTTGATCTTGCGTGCCATTGGCGTGCCAGTAGCGCCGGCCGTGCCGTCCGAGACGGGTTCCCGTGCCGGCCGCTTGGTCTTCGTGCCTTTGGCCGCCTTGCGCGCCGCTGGCTTCCCCTTGGCCGCGTTCTGCTTGGCAGCCTTGCCCTTGGGCGCCTTGTCCTTCGTCTTGCTCGCCTTGACCGGCGCCGCCGCTCGCTTCGCCTGCTTGACGATCCGGCGGTCCATAGCGTCGGCGATCTCCCGATCCCGCTCGCTGTTCGCGTGCTGGTAGACCAGGGCCGCCCGCATGCTCGCGTGGCCCATCCGGTGCATCAGGTCCCGGGTACTGGCCCCGGTCGCCGCCGCCAGGTTGTTGCCCGTGTGCCGCAGGTCGTGGAAGTGGAAGCCCTCTGGCATGCCAGCCGCCCGCAGCGCCACCGCCCAGCCGACCGCCCGCCGGAAGTTGCCGGAACGCAGCACCGCACCCTTGTCTCCCGTGAAGACCAGCGCCTCCGACCCCTCCCCCACGTACTCGGTCAGGTGATCGGCCAGCGCGGTCCGGGCCGCCGCCGGCAGGGTCACCGTCCGGTTGCCCGCCTCCGACTTGGGCGGCCCGAACTCCATCCCGTTGCGCAACGCCGCCAGCTTGCGCGGGACGCGGACCGTGCCGGCCGCGAGGTCGACGTCCGAGCGGCGTAGCGCCGCCAGCTCGCCCCAGCGAAGCCCGGAGAACGCGGCGACGATCACCAGCGCGGAGAACCGGGGCGGCATCCGCTCGGCGAGCGCGAGCACCTGGGCGACGGTCGCCACTGGACGCTCAGGCGTGTGATAGCGGTCATAGCCCGGGATGCGGCAGGGGTTCTGCCGGATCAACTCGTCTTCCTTCACGGCGGTGTTGAGGATCGCCCGGAGGAGTGAGTACGCCTTGACCGCCTGCGGCTCCGTGGTGCCACCGTCGAGCAGCGTCCGGCGCCAGGTGCGGATGGTCTGCGGCTTGATCGCGCCCAGGGCGAGCGCGCCGAGGTGCGGGCGGATGTGCAGCCGGAACAGGTCTTCGTAGTTCTCCCGCGTGCGCGGCTGGAGCTTGCGTTCGGCGATCCACTTCCGGCCGTACGCGTCGAGCTTGACCTCCCCCGCCTCCGGGGCCGTCCACTCCCCCTTGATGATCTCGGACTCCACCACGGTCAACCACTTGGCCGCCTGGCGCTCGGTTTCGAAGGTGTGCGGCGCCTTCCGCTCCAACCCGTCCGGGCCGAGGTACCGCGCCTGGTAACGGCCCGAGGGGAGGCGACGCACGTTGCCGAAACGCCGCCGGCCCTTGCTGGCCGCCATCAGGCCACCTCCCCCAGGTAGTTGCGCAGGTGCGCCCGGGTCATCGGTACAACCCGGTTGCTGTCGATGTAGGCGGCGACGGCCGACGCCTCGAAGCGGACCAGGCGGCCGACCTTGACGAAGGCGATCCGTCGTTCGGCGACCAGCCGGCGGACGAATCGCGGCGTTGCCTTCAGGCGAGCGGCGACCTCGTCAGGGGTCAACAGCTCGTCATCCATGCGGTTGCTCCTCCCAGCAGTTCAGACCGCGAGCGCGGCGGGTTGTGCGGTTGCCGAAACGGCGGCGGCTGTTCGTATCCGGGCCGTGTCGAGGTCAGCGCGCCAGCGGATGCGGGCGGAGATCGCGCGCAGGAGCCGGTGTTCCAGAGGCGGCACGTCGGGGTCTTCCGGGCGAGCGAGTTCGAACCGGTACCGCTTCGAGCCGTCCGCGTCGTCGGCCGCCTGGTCGTGCTCGGGGGTGTCGGCCATGCCGCCAGCGAGGATCGCCCGGACCCAGGACCGGTTGTCGGCGCGGTGGTCAGCGAGGGTCTTGCCGGACCACTGCCGCGAGACGAGCACCCGCCGGCCGGTGAAGCCGAGCGTGGAGCGCTGGTGGACCTTCCCCGTGCACCGGCCGGGCGTCAAGCCGGCCTTGACCCCGTCCGGCTGGACTCCGTACAGCAGCCAGTTGGCGCACGTCGGCGAGCACGGCAGCACGGCCAGTTCCGCGTGCAGGCGGTCGAAGTGCGCCTTCTGCGCATCCGAGCGCGGCTTGGCCTGGTCGGTCAGATCCTTGGTGACGTACTTGGTCACGTAGCGGATGGATCGTTCGGCGTCCTTGGTGCCCTGCTCGATGCCGCGTGCGTCGATCCGCCCGAGCCGGGCGACGTAGGCGGGTCGGCTGTCGGGCTCCTCCAGGGCGTCGAGGGCTTCACCCCAGGTGGGCAGCGGCTCCCGGGTCTTGGGGTCGACGTACGCCTGTCGGTCAACGTTCCAGACCGGCGGCTTGTCGACCGGGTAGGCCAGTTCGTCGAAGGGTGGCCACCACACCTGGTGGTAGGTGGCCGCCGCGATCTGCTTGAGCAGCCGACGCGGCAGGGTGCCGCGGATGGCGAAGTGCGCGTGCGGCGCGAGGCGCCGTTGCAGCTCGACGGCTCCGGCGTATTGGACGTTCCAGCCGGCGGCGCGGCGGACGTTCTGCCACCACCGGTCGAGGACCCGCGCGAAGTGGATCGAGTCCAGGGCGGCCCGCCGGTAGTCATAGCTTGCCGGGTCAACGGGGGTGCCGAGCAGGTCGTCATACGAGCCGTGCCGCTGGCCGCACTCGCACGGCGCGACGTAGGCGCCGCGTCGCAGGTGGGAGTGCACCGGCCCGTGCGAGCCGAGCGTCAGCGTGACCAGCATCGACGGTCGGTGTGTCTTGCCCGCCTTGCCGGAGTAGGCGCGGCCGACCGTGCGCGGGTCGACGGGCAGGCGTGGCAGGTCTGGGGAGTCCTGCCGCCGCCGGGTCGACCGCTTGCGCCGGGGCCGCTCGTCGCGTTCCTTCGGGGTGAGGTGGCCGCGCAGGCTGGTTTCGGCGAGGGCTTCGTCCAGCTCGGCTATCGCGGCGTCGATCTCGGCGAGGTTCGCGACCCGCTCGTCGGGGGCCATCGGCTGGTACTGCACGGCTTCCCGTTCGAATTCCAGGTGTGCCCGGACCCGGACGAGGGCGAGCACGTCTTCCTCGGGCTTGTCGGGGCGGACGGCGGGTTCGTCGGCGAGGTGCCAGCCCTCGCGGATCTGTTGGATGCGCAGCCGCTGGCCCCGTTCCGCGCAGGGCTTGCACTTGACCGCCAGGGTTGCCCCGCAGGGCACCTCCACGACCTCGGTCAGGCCGGTGGCGGTGTCGGTGCGGCGCAGGGCGAGGGGGCGGACGCAGACGCCGTTCTGTTCGGCGAGTTGCTTGAGCGCGTCCTTGGCCAAGGGTTTGCGCATCCGATCGGCCCGCGACCCCGGCCGGGGCTGATCAACGGTGGTGAGCATTGGTTGCGTCATTGGTGGGATACCGCTGCCGTGGCGGGGATGGAAAGCTGCGCGCCGTGATGGGTGATGACGCGGGGCCGTTCGTCAACGTGAAGCGAGGGCCGGAAGGCAGCCCGTATGCCTGCCCGTGCTGCGGTTACCTGACGCTGAGCGAGCGAGGCGGTTACGAGATTTGCGATGTCTGCTTCTGGGAGGACGACGGTCAGGACGACCATGACGCCGGCCGAGTACGCGGCGGGCCGAACCGGGATCTGAGCCTGCTCGACGCGCGCCGCAACTTCGCCACCCACGGAGCGGCCGACCCGAAAGACCTGAAGCACGTACGGCCGCCTCGACCCGAGGAACATCCGCTCGGCGATCAAGGCCGCACCCCTTGAATCAAGCCAGCACCATTGCGAGGCGCGAACGCCGCCGCTGGCACGGGCACCAGCCCCGGCCGCTGCACCGCCACCGCCGGCCGCCGCGGCTCAACGGTCACCGCCTGGTCCTCGTTGACGACGTCGACGGTCGGCCGGTCCTCAATCGGGTCGTAGCCGGGCGGGACGTCGCCCCAGTCGTCGGCGTCTGCCGGTTTACCGACGGACACCGCCGCCGGGGCGGGGGTGGTGGAGAAGATGAGCTTGGACAGGCCGAGGAACGCCAGCGCCGGCACGGCTGACAGCAGCCACCCGGACACGCCCGGCTTGGCCACGGCGAGTTGCGCCGACAGGGACAGGGCGACGGCGCAGACGAGCAGGAACATCGGGTACCCGATCGGGCCGCCGGTGCGGCGGCGCCGCCGGATCGTCAGTAGCGCCGCCAGGGGCAGCAGTTCGGAGATGGCGGCGTTGGCCCAACCGAACCAGTCCCCGGTACCGGCGGGCGAGTTGGCCATGGTCCAGTCGTGGACGTGGGTGAACGACGCTGCCCCGGCCAGCCCGCCGACGGTCAGGACGATGAGGACCAGGACGATGCCTTCCACCCGGTCTGCGTTCGCGTTGGTCTTCACTTGGTCACCTCCTGCTCGTCGTTGGTGTCGTCGCAGAGCCGCCGGTAGTCCCGGCCCAGCTCGCGGATGTCGTCGTCGGTGAGGTAGGCGAAGCGGACCCGGACGGGTTCGCGGACGCCGTCGAGGACGACGAACCCGACGCCGGGGGCCGATTCGGGGATGCGGTCGCAGAGCGCGCCCCGGTCACGCGCGGAGTCGCCGAGAACCATGTCCACCTGTTCTGGCTCGGTCAGCCGCAGCCCGATGCGAGTCGGGAACAGATCCCGGAACGGCAGCACTTCCTTACGCGGGTCCTGCAACGCCGCCACCACGTGCACCCCGACCGCGCGCCCCTGGGACAGGAGCAGGCCGAGGGCTTCCTTGATCCGGTCGCGGACCTTCCGATCGGTGATGTAGGCCGTCAGCGCCGCCAGCTCGTCGACCACCAGGACGATCAGCGGCTCATCCGGCGTCGGCGTGTGCTGGCGGGCCACGCCGCGCAGGCGGGCCGCCCGCAGCCGCATCCGCTTGACGGCCTCTTCCAGGACGCCGGCCATGCCGTCCGGGTCGTCGTAGGAGAAGCGGGCGAACAGCGGCACCCCGGCCGCCAACTCCATCCCGCCCTTGGGGTCGAACGCCCACAGCTCCACCAACCCCGACCGCACACCGCCGGCCAAGGACCGGATCAGCGACCACAACACCGACCCCTTGCCGGAGTTCGTGGCCCCGGCGATGAGCACATGCGAGCCGGCCAGGCGCAACCGGTAAGGCTGCCCGTCCTCGCGCACACCGAGCGTGAGCCCGCCGAGGTCCGGCACCTCAGCCACCGGCAACGGGGCCACGGTGCCGGCCAAGGGGTCACGGCGCAGAAATCGGATCACCACGCGATCAGGGCGGGCCGTCGAGCGGGCCTGCCCGGTGCGCAGGCGGAAGGCGTAGGCGAGGCGTTCCGCGGCCTGCCCCCAGTCGTCAGGGATCTGCCCCGGCAGCATCCGGACGGTCAACTCGTCGCCGTACCGGTCACAGCGCACCTTGAGAAGCTGCGGCACGTAGCGGTCACCGGCGAACGCCGTCGCCAGCCCACACGTCGCCATCACTGACGCCCACCGACGTCGGTAGACCACCAACGCACGGACCCGGCCGACGATCGGGTACCAGCCGAAGCGCAGCCACGACGACGGGTGCCACCGCCACCAGGCCGCACACCCGACGGCGACCGCCAGGCCGACGCCGGCCAGGACCCGGCCGCCATACTCGGCCCGCACCCACAGAGCGGCCACGATCGGGGCGGTGAGCCACCAGTACCGCACCGCCAGCACCGTGAGGCGGAACAGGCCCCGGGCCAGCCACCAGAACACCAGCAACCAACCCGGAACCCGCCACGCCGGAAGGCGCACGTTCATCGGCGCCACCGGGATCTTGTCGCCCGGAATGATGTTGATCAGAGGCACAGGTCACCACCCCTGCCAGGACGCGCCAGGGTCGAAATGCAGGAGCGGCACGACATGCGACGCAGGTCGAAGCGGCGCGGCTTCACCCACTCCTCGCAACGAGGGCAGCGGATCGCGCACACCCGCGCCGAAGCCGGCGGCAACCGCAACACCGACCGGACGGCCGCCTCCGCCTCCCGGTAGGCGTGGCGCAGACCGACCAGACGGGTACGGGACATCAGGACCACCACCCCGACGAGCAGCGACCCTCAGAGCGGTTCAGGGCAGGGGGAACTACGGTGGGCATCACGCCCTCCTTCACACGTGAGGGATGGAAGAGCGCGGGACGGGCCGGGACTCTTGGCGGGGAAACGACCCGCCCCGCGCGCTAAACAGCGAGCAGTCAGGCCGCCACCGAACCGGGCACCGACGAGGCCGGCCGGATCGCGGTAGCCCGCAGCGAGTACGCCATGCGAGAACGGCAGTCGCCCGAGGACCGACCCGGCTTGCAGCGCTGCGAATCCACGTACGGGGTGAGGGTCAGGCCCTCGAACTCCACCGCCGGCGGGTAACCCGGCACCGTCGACGGCGGCGGCACCGGCTGCTGCGCCGCCACCACCTTCACCTTCACCTCGGTCGACCGACCGAACTTCCCGGCCTCCGGGTCCAGGTCCATCACCCGCACCACCCAGACCCGCTCCCCGGACTCCTTGTCCCGCGCCTGGTTATCCGCCTCACCACGCCGCTCAAAATCGATCTGCGGCGACACACCCAGGCACAACGCCCCGGCGGGGAACACGTACTCGGAGGGGACGGGCACCTTCAACGTCATCGGAACCACCTGGACAGCCTCCTAGCCTCACCAGTCATCTATCTGACAACCGGTTGAGCTAACAAGTTACGTCAGCTTGTAAGCACAAGCAAGGTCGAAGGTGAGCGGGTTGCACAATGTGGAGACCCAGTGAGGAGCGGTGGTTGGAGATCGAAGCATTGCTTCCACGGTCGCGAACACCACGGGACTACCTGGACCTGGTGGCAGACCCGCGCGTCGACTCAGCCGGGATGCGCTTACTCGCCCGCAGTCCCTACTCTTTCGTGCGGCTGGCCGTCGCCCAAGACGCCCGCACGGACGCAGCAGCCCTAAGCGAGTTGCTTGGTGGCGAGTTCTCCGAGTGGGACCGCAACTGCCTGCTACGGCTCGTCGCTCAGCATCCGCAGGCAGACCGAGATGTCCTGCTCAAGGTCCTGGAGGAGATCGCCGTCCATCTCGACCGGCTGACTTCGAGGCCCTACGCCGCAGCGATTGCGCTAGCCAGCCG
>NZ_JBSGDY010000164.1:10492-13872 GCF_053602615.1 Micromonospora sp. NPDC004336 | reverse complement strand
GGCCGCCGCCCACGACCCCCGGGCGGCGGGCGACGAACCCGCCGGTTGTGCCGGCCGGGTGTGGTGTGGGGAAGCGTCCACACCCGGCCGGCCCCCACCCGGTGCGTCTTCCTCCGCACCACTCGACCCGGCGTCCCGTCGGCGGCCTGTCCGCCACGGGGCGGCGCCTCGGCCACGTGGAGGAGACAGTTCCATGCCGACCAACCCGGCTCAGGCACCGACGGTGCCGGCGCACGTGCTGCCGCACCGCACCCCCGCCCAGCTTCTCGCGGTGGCCCGTCACGGGCTGGCCGAGGCCGCCCAGACCCGCCCCGACGGCCTCCGTTACGCGGCCGCCCACCTCGCCGCGCTGCGCGCGGCGGCGGCCCTGCTCGCCGCCCGGGCGCGTCCCGCCCCCGCCCGCCGTAACCGGATCACCAGCGTCTGGGTCCTGCTCTCCGGTGTCGCCCCCGAGCTCGACGAGTGGGCCCGGTTCTTCGCCCTCGGCGCCGGCAAGCGCGCCGCCGCCGAGGCCGGCATTCCCCGGGTCGTGACCGCCCGGGAGGCCGACGACCTGCTGCGCGCCGCCGAACAGTTCGTCACGGTGGTGGAGACCGCGCTCGGCGTGGCCCACCAACCGGCGCTCGACGGTCTCGCCGCCTGATCCGTGACGCCCCGGCCGCCCGGCGGGGGGAGCCGGGCGTCACGCGCACATCCGATGGACAGCACGACGGGGGGTAGGTCCGATGGCGGGCCGGATGGTGGTCGGTTCCGCCGCACTGGCCGCTCTGGTGCGTCCGGCGAGCGCGCCGGACCCGGCGGGCGGCCACCGGTTGCTGCCGGTGGCCCCGGAGCTGACCGGGCTGCTGCCCAACCGGGGGCTGCGGCGGGGCAGCACGATCGCGGTCGCCACCGGTCAGCCCCGCGGCAGCGGCGGCACCTCGCTGGTCCTGGCACTGCTCGCCGAGGCGTCCCGGGCCGGCTCGTGGTGCGCCGTGGTGGGAGTGCCGACGTTCGGGGCGGGCGCCGCCGCCGAGCTCGGCATCGCGTTGGACCGGCTGGCCCTGGTGCCCCACCCCGGTCCGGAGTGGGCCACGGTCATCGCCGCGCTGATCGACGGGGTGGACGTCGTGGTCGCCGCCGTACCGGCGACGGTGTCCGCCTCGGTCGCCAACCGGCTGGCGGCCCGCGCCCGACAGCGGGGCAGCGTCCTTCTGCCGTACGGGCGGTGGGACGGCGCGGACGTGACCCTCCAGGTGGTCCGGGGAGCTTGGGAAGGGCTCGGGCCGGGCCGGGGTCGGCTACGCCGCCGCGAGGTGACCGTCTCGGCGCGCGGGCGCGGGGCGGCCGCCCGTCCCAAGGAGATCAAGGTCTGGCTGCCCGGGGACGGGCTCACCCGGGTCATTCCCCGCCCGACCACCGGCCCCGCCGGCCGACCCCGTCCGGTTCTCCCACCCGCCTCCGTGCCCACCGGCGTCTCCACGTCCGTTGGTGCCTCCGCGCCTGTAGGCACCTCTACGCCCGTTGATGCCTCCGCGTCTGTCGGTGCCTCCGCGCCCGTTGGCGTCTCCGGGGCCGACGGCGTCTCCGGTCCCGCTGGCGCCTCCCGGCGTGGGGTGCTCACCCTGGTCGGTCCGGCATGACCGGTGCGCCGGTGCGGACCCTGCTGCTCTGGTGCCCGGACTGGCCGGTGCTCGCCGCCGAGATCGTCGACGGGGTGCCCGCCACCGGGCCGGTCGCCGTACTGCACGCCAACCGGGTGGTCGCCTGCTCGGAACGGGCCCGCGCCGACGGGGTGCGCCGAGGGCTGCGCAAACGGGAGGCGCAGGGACGCTGCCCGCGGCTCACCGTCGTCGAGTACGACCCGGGACGGGACACCCGGGCGTTCGAGCCGGTGGTCGCCGCGGTCGAGGAGTTGGTCGCGGGCGTCGAGGTGGTGCGTCCCGGCGCGTGCGCGGTGGCGGCCCGGGGCCCGAGCCGCTACCTCGGGGGCGAGGAGGCGGCCGCCGAGCGGATCGTCGAGCACGTCGCGCAGGCCTGCGGGGTGGAGAGCCAGGTCGGTATCGCCGACGGGGTCTTCGCCGCCGGGCTGGCCGCCCGCGCCGGGCAGGTCGTCCCGCCCGGCACGAGCCCACGGTTCCTCGCCGACCTGCCGGTCGAGGCGCTCGGCCGGCCGGCGCTGACCGACCTGCTGCGCCGGCTCGGCGTACGCACCCTGGGTGACTTCGCCGCGCTGCCCGCCGGCGACGTGCTGGCCCGGTTCGGCTTCGACGGCGCCCTAGCCCACCGGTTGGCCGCCGGACGGGACCACCGCCCGCTGGCCGTCCGGCAGCCTCCGGCCGACCTCGCCGTCACCGCCGACCACGACGATCCGCTCGACCGGGTCGACGCGGCGGCCTTCGCCGCCCGGGCGCTGGCCGAGCGGCTGCACGACCGGCTCGCCGCGCACGGCCTGGCCTGCACCCGCCTCGGCATCGAGGCGGTCACCGCGCACGGCCAGGAACTGCACCGGGTCTGGCGGCACGACGGCCTGCTCACCGCGGCGGCCATCGCCGACCGGGTGCGCTGGCAGCTCGACGGCTGGCTGTCCGGCGGCACCGGCCGGGGTGGCTCCGGCCCGGCCCGGCCGACGGCGGGCATCATCCGCCTACGGCTGGTCCCGGACGGGGTGATCGCCCAGGCCGGCCTGCAGCCCGGCCTGTGGGGGGAGGCCGGCGAGGAACGGGAGCGGGCGCACCGTGCGCTGAGCCGGGTACAGGGCATCCTCGGCCCCGAGGCGGTGGTCACCGCGGTGCTCGGCGGCGGGCGTTCGCCCGCCGACCAGGTGCGTCTGGTGCCGTGGGGGGACGAGCGCCTGCCGGCCCGCCCGGGTGAGCCGCCGTGGCCGGGCCGGCTGCCACCACCCGCGCCGGCCGTGGTGCTGCCCGATCCACTGGCCGCGACCGTGCACGACGTCGCCGGCGAGCCGGTCGTGGTCAGCGCCCGGCTCCAGGTCAGCGCCGCGCCGGCCCGGCTGACCGTGGGTACCGCCCGGCCGGCCGAGATCGTCGGTTGGGCCGGCCCGTGGCCGGTGGACGAGCGTTGGTGGGTGCCGGCCGAGGCCCGTCGCCGGGCCCGGTTCCAGGTCTGCCTGGCCGACGGCACGGCCCTGCTGCTCGCGGTCGAGGCCGGCCGGTGGCTGGTGGAGGCGATCTATGACTGAGCCGCAGGAGCAGCGACCGCGGCGGTCCCGGCGCTCTGGGTGGCTGCGGCGGTCCGGGCAGGCGCGGCTGCCTGGGCAGGGGCCTGGGCGGGTGTGGCGGTCTGGGCTGCCTGGGCAGGGGCCTGGGCGGGTGTGGCGGTCTGGGCTGCCTGGGCAGGGGCCTGGGCGGGTGTGGCGGTCTGGGCTGCCTGGGCAGGGG
>NZ_JBSGDY010000164.1:0-10392 GCF_053602615.1 Micromonospora sp. NPDC004336 | reverse complement strand
CCGCAGGCGTGGCGATCCGGGCTGGCCGGGGCGTCGCCGGACGGCCCGGACGGGGCAGCTCGACAGCGTCACGTGGGCACCCGTGCCCCGGCCGGCCACCGCCCGCACGCCCGACGGCAGGAGCGTGGGGCCACCGGCCGCCGGCGTCCGGATCTTGGTAGGTTCGGGCCCCTCCGGGGGCCGGAACCTACCAAGATCTGTTCACTCGTCCGCCTCCAGGAGCGCGGATGAGCTTCCACAATCCCAAGCTGCCCTGGTCGGAGCTTGAGCGCGTGCTCTCCGGTCGGAAATCCCGCACGGAGCGGCACCTGCACGTGGTGGACCCGCTGGCCGTGGACGCCGACGGCGGCGACTCTCCCGCCTGGAGCCGCAGGCGGGAGCAGTACCAGCCGCCCGAGCTG
Organism: Micromonospora sp. NPDC004336; assembly: GCF_053602615.1. Lineage (NCBI taxonomy): Bacteria > Bacillati > Actinomycetota > Actinomycetes > Micromonosporales > Micromonosporaceae > Micromonospora > Micromonospora sp. NPDC004336. Next base: position 9,991 of record NZ_JBSGDY010000164.1, on the reverse strand, counting down.
GCCCGACCCGACGGTGCGGTGCCGTACGCCGAGCTGCACGCGCACACCAACTTCAGCTTCCTCGACGGCGCCAGCCATCCCGAGGAACTGGCCGAGGAGGCCGCCCGGCTGGGCCTGACCGCGCTCGCCGTCACCGACCACGACGGCTTCTACGGGGTGGTGCGCTTCGCCGAGGCGGCCCGCGCGCTGCACCTGCCGACGATCTTCGGCGCCGAGCTGTCCCTGGGCCTGCCCGGCCCGCAGAACGGCGAGCCCGACCCGCTCGGGCGGCACCTGCTGCTGCTCGCCCACGGCCACGAGGGGTACGCCCGGCTCGCCTCGACCATCGCCCGCGCCCAGTTGCGCGGCGGGGAGAAGGGCCGCCCGGTCTACGGCGAGCTGGAGGAGGTCGCCGCCGAGCTGCGCGACCACGTGCTGGTGCTCACCGGCTGCCGCAAGGGGCACGTGCCGGCGGCGCTGCTCACCGAGGGGGTGGACGCGGCGGCCGGCGAGCTGGACCGGCTGACCGCCCTGTTCGGCGCGGAGACGGTGGCGGTGGAGCTGACCGACCACGGGCACCCGGTCGACGCCGACCGCAACGACGCGCTCGCCGAGCTGGCGGCGTCCGCCGGCCTGCCCACGGTGGCCACCAACAACGTGCACTACGCCACCCCGGGCCGGCGGCGGCTGGCCACCACCGTCGCCGCCGTCCGGGCCCGGCGCAGCCTGGACGAGATCGACGGCTGGCTGCCTGCGGCGGGCACCGCCCACCTGCGCAGCGGCGCCGAGATGGCGGCCCGGTTCGCCGCGTACCCGGGGGCGGTGGCCCGGGCCGCCGAGTTCGGCGCCGAGCTGGCCTTCGACCTCCAGCTCGTCGCGCCGCGGCTGCCGGCGTACCCGGTGCCGCCGGGGCACACCGAGATGAGCTGGCTGCGCCACCTGACCGAGCGGGGGGCGCGGGAACGCTACGGCCCCCGCCAGGCGCACCCGAGGGCGTACGCGCAGCTCGACCACGAGCTGAACATGATCGAGGAGCTGGGCTTCCCCGGCTACTTCCTGGTGGTCTACGACATCGTCACGTTCTGCCGGGAGCAGGACATCTACTGCCAGGGGCGGGGCTCGGCGGCCAACTCGGCGGTCTGCTACGCGCTGCGGATCACCAACGTGGACGCCGTCCGGCACCGGCTGCTCTTCGAGCGCTTCCTCGCCCCCGAGCGCGACGGCCCGCCCGACATCGACGTGGACATCGAGTCGGACCGCCGGGAGGAGGTCATCCAGCACGTCTACGCCCGCTACGGCCGGGAGCACACCGCCCAGGTCGCCAACGTCATCTCCTACCGTCCCCGCTCGGCGGTGCGGGACGTGGCCAAGGCGTTCGGGTTCTCGCCCGGCCAGCAGGACGCCTGGAGCAAGCAGATCGACCGCTGGGGCTCGGTGGCCGCGGTCGACGTCGAGGACATCCCCGAGCAGGTGGTGGCGTACGCCGACGAGTTGCAGACCTTCCCCCGGCACCTGGGCATCCACTCCGGCGGGATGGTGATCTGCGACCGGCCGGTGATCGAGGTGTGCCCGGTGGAGTGGGGGCGGATGCCGGGGCGCAGCGTGCTCCAGTGGGACAAGGACGACTGCGCCGCCGTCGGCCTGGTCAAGTTCGACCTGCTCGGGCTCGGCATGCTCTCCGCGCTGCACTACGGCTACGACATGATCGGGATGAGTCTGGACCTCGGCGGCATGACGCTGGACGACCCGGAGGTCTACGACATGCTCTGCCGGGCCGACTCGGTGGGGGTGTTCCAGGTGGAGAGCCGCGCCCAGATGGCCACCCTGCCCCGGCTGAAGCCCCGCGAGTTCTACGACCTGGTGGTCGAGGTGGCGCTGATCCGGCCCGGCCCGATCCAGGGCGGCTCGGTGCACCCGTACATCCGGCGCAAGAACGGCGAGGAGCCGGTGGAGTACGCCCACCCGCTGATGCGCAACGCGCTGGAGAAGACCCTCGGCGTGCCGCTGTTCCAGGAGCAGCTGATGCAGCTCGCCATCGACCTGGCCGGCTTCGACGCCGCCGAGGCCGACCAGTTGCGCCGGGCGATGGGCGCCAAGCGCTCCGCCGAGCGGATGGCCCGCATCGCCCACCGCCTCTACGCGGGCATGGCGGAGCGGGGCATCACCGGCGAGCTGGCCGACGACGTCTACCGCAAGCTCTCCGCGTTCGCCAGCTACGGCTTCCCGGAGAGCCACGCGATGAGCTTCGCCTATCTGGTCTACGCCAGCTCCTGGCTCAAGCGCTACCACCCGGGGCCGTTCCTGGCCGCGCTGCTCAACGCCCAGCCGATGGGCTTCTACTCGCCGCAGACCCTGGTCGACGACGCCCGCCGGCACGGGGTGGAGGTGCGCCGGCCGGACGTCAACGCCAGCGGCGCCAGGGCGGTGCTGGAGTCCACCCCGCGGACGCGGTGGGGCAGCGTGCCGGGGGAGCCGCCGCACGCCTGGGGGCTGGGCGGCCCGGCCGTCCGGCTGGGGCTGTCCGGCGTGCGTACCCTCGGCGACGGGGTGGCCGAGCGGATCGAGGCGGAGCGGGCGGCGCACGGGCCGTACCGCGACATGCCGGACCTGGCCCGGCGCGTGGGTCTCACGGCCGCGCAGCTGGAGGCGCTGGCCACCGCGGACGCCTTCGCCTGTTTCGGGCTGTCCCGGCGGGAGGCCCTCTGGGCGGCCGGCGCGGCGGCCCAGGACCGGCCGGGCCGGTTGCCCGGCACGGTGACCGGCGCGACCGCGCCCACCCTGCCCGGCATGGAGGCGGTGGACCGGCTGGTCGCCGACGTGTGGGCGACCGGGCTGTCGCCGGAGAGCCACCCGGCCCGCTTCATCCGCCCGCAGCTCGACGCCCTGGGCGCGGTGCCGATCGCCCGGCTCGGCCGGGTGGAGCCGGGCCGGCGGATCCGGGTCGGGGGGATCGTCACCCACCGGCAGCGCCCCGCGACCGCCGGCGGGGTCACCTTCCTCAACCTGGAGGACGAGACGGGGATGCTCAATGTCACTTGCTCCCCGGGGCTCTGGCAGCGCTACCGTCGAATCGCCCGCACCAGCGCGGCCCTGGTGGTGCGCGGTCGGTTGCAGCGGCACGAGGGAGTCACCAACCTCACCGCCGACCGGCTGGACGCCATCGAGCCGCCGGTCAGCCCGGCATCGCGCGACTTCCGTTGACGGCAGTGATCCACATTACGGTTTTTCGGCGCCGATGGCGGGAGACTCCTGCTCGCGCGGGCAGAGCGGCCCGCGTGGCACGAGGGGGAACGAACCGATGACGGGGAATCACGGATACAGCGGCGGAGTGGCCAACTCCCGGCGGACCCGGCTCAGCGCCGGCTGGAGCCCGGCGCACCACACCGAGCCTCGCGAGTACGAGATCACCGAGGGCCCGGTGGCCAACGCCCTGCGGTCGCGGGCCGAGGAGGACGGCGCCACCGGCGAGTCCTGACCGCCGGCGGCGGGCGGCCCGGCGTCGGGGCTGGACCGGGTGACTAGGCTCGATCGGGTGGAGCAGACCCCAGGCCGGCTCGCCGGGCCGCCGTTGACCCCCCGTACCGCCGTGATCTGGTCGGTGCTGCGCGCCGAGCTGGAGCGCCGCGGCGACGCCGCGCTGACCGTGCTCGACGTCGGCGGCGGCACCGGCGGCTTCGCCGTCCCGCTCGCCCAGGCCGGGCACCGGGTGACCGTGGTCGACGCCAGTCCCGACGCGCTCGCCGCGCTGACCCGCCGGGCCGCCGAGGCCGGCGTCGCCGAGCGGGTTCGCGCCGTGCAGGGCGACGGCGACGCGCTCGCCGGGCTCGTCGAGCCGGGCGCCGCCGACCTGGTGCTCTGCCACGCCGTGCTGGAGGTGGTCGAAGACCCGGCGCCGGTGGTGGCCGCGCTGGCCGCCGCGCTGCGCCCGGGCGGCGCCGCGAGCGTGCTGGTCGCCGGCCGGGCCGCCGCGGTGCTGGGCCGGGCCATGAACGGGCACCTCGACGTCGCCGCCGCGCTGGCCGACGACCCGGCCGGCGCCGCCGGTAGCCGGGACACGCTGCGCCGGCGCTACGACGCCGAGGGGGCCGCCGCGCTGCTCGGCGCCGCCGGGCTGGTGGTCGAGGAGATCCACGGCGTACGCGTGCTCGCCGACCTCCTTCCCGCGGCCGTGGCCGACGGCCAGCCGGCCGCCCTGGTGGAGCTGGAACGGACGCTCGCCGCGCGGGCCCCCTGGCGGGACCTCGCGGCCCAGCTGCACCTGTTCGCCCGCCGACCGTGACCGACCCGCTGGGGATCGTCGCGCCCCGCTACGGCGGCGGCAGCCTCGCCGACGTCCTGCCCAGCGCGCTCGCCGTGCTCGGCGTGCCCGGCGCCGCCGACCCGCTCGGGCTGGCTCCCGCGCTGGCCGGGGTGCGTCGGGTCGCGGTGCTGCTCGTGGACGGTCTCGGCTGGCACCAGATCCCGACCGCCGCTCCGCACGCGCCGACCCTGGCGGGCCTCGTCGCGGCCGTCGGCCGGCCGTTGACCTCCGGTTTCCCGTCCACCACGCCGACCAGCCTGGTGACGCTGGGCACCGGTGCCGCGCCCGGGGCGCACGGCGTGCTCGGCTTCACCGTGCGGGTGCCCGGGACCGACCGGGTGCTCAACCACGTCGAGTGGGCGGCCGAGCCGGAGCCGCTGCGCTGGCAGCCCGTGGGCACCCAGCTCCAACGGGCCCGGGCGGCCGGGGTCGCCGTGACGGTGGTCAGCCGGCCCGAGTTCGGCGGCAGCGGGCTGACGGTGGCCGCCAACCGGGGCGGCGACTACCGCGGCGCGGCCGGTGTCGACGCGCTCGCCGCGCGGATGCTCACCGCCCTGGCCGCCGGGCCGGGCCCCACCCTGGTCTCCGGCTACCACCCCGACCTGGACCGGCACGGCCACCTCACCGGTGTCGACTCGGCGCCCTGGCGGCTCGCCGCGGCCGAGGTGGACCGGCTGCTCACCCGGCTCGTCGACGGGCTGCCGTCGGACGCCGCCCTGCTGGTGACGGCCGACCACGGGCAGCTCGACGTGCCGGCCGGGCACCGCGTCGACCTGGACGCCGATCCCCGGCTGCGCGCCGGGGTGGCCGTGGTCGCCGGGGAGCCCCGGGTCCGTTACCTGCACGTCACGCCCGGCGCCCGGGACGACGTGGTGGCGGCCTGGTCGACGGTGCTCGGCCCCGCGGCCCGCGTCCGTACCCGGGAGGAGGTGGTGGCCTCGGGCTGGTTCGGTCCGGTGCCCGAGGAGCACCTGGCCCGCATCGGCGACGTGGTGGTGATCTGCAACGGCACGTACGCGGTGACCGCCTCCCGGTCCGAGCCGCCGACGGTCTCCCGGCTGGTCGCCTACCACGGGGCGGACACGGCCGCCGAGATGACCATCCCGCTGCTGGTCGTCCGGGGCTGAACGGCGGGCGTCGGCCCGGTCGCGACGGACCACCCCGGCGCCGGTCCCGGGCCTCCCGGCGCTGTCACCGCCCGTTCCCGGCGAGCCAGGACGGCCGGCGTCGAGCAGGGCCTCCTTCGGCGACAGCGCGGCCACGCTTTCATACGCCCGTATTGTACGGTCGTCTTGTACAAATGTATTGTACGTATGTACAGTCCGCTGCGTGACCAACTCCGTCTCCCACCGCGCCGGCGGCCGCGAGTGGCTCGGCCTCGCCGCCCTCGTGATCCCCGCCCTCCTCGCCTCCATGGACCTCTCCGTCCTGTTCATGGCCGCGCCCTGGATCAGCGCCGAACTCGAACCGAGCACCGGCCAGTACCTGTGGATCATGGACATCTACGGCTTCGTGATGGCCGGCCTGCTCGTGACGATGGGCAGCCTCGGCGACCGCGTCGGGCGCCGCCGGCTCCTGCTCGTCGGCGCCCTCGCGTTCGGCGCGGCGTCCCTGCTGGCCGCGTTCGCCAGCACCCCGGAGCTGCTCATCGCCGCCCGGGCCCTGCTCGGCCTGGGCGGGGCGACCCTGGCGCCGTCGACCCTCTCCCTCATCCGCGGCATGTTCGTCGACGACAACCAGCGGCGCACGGCGGTCGGGATCTGGACGGCCGGCTTCACCGGCGGCATCGCGATCGGCCCCATCGTCGGCGGCTTCCTGCTGGAGCGCTTCTGGTGGGGCTCGGTGTTCGTCATCAACGTCCCCGTCATGCTCCTGCTGCTCGCCGTCGGGCCGTTCCTGCTGCCCGAGTCGAGGGACCCGGCCCCGGGCCGGTTCGACCCGCTCAGCTCGGTGCTCTCCCTCGGCGCCGTCCTGCCGGCCATCTACGCGGTCAAGCACTTCGCCGAGGAAGGCCCGAACGTGCCGTCCCTGGTGGCCCTCCTCGTCGGCCTGGCCGTCGGTGCCCTCTTCGTGCGCCGGCAGCGCCGTGCCGAGCACCCGATGATCGACGTGCGGCTCTTCTCCAGGAGCTCCTTCTCCGCGGCCATCGGCGCGAACACGGCGATCGCCTTCGCCAGCGCGGGCATGGGCCTGCTCGCGGTCACGTTCATGCAGACGGTGCTCGGCCTGAGTCCGTTCGACGCCGCGCTCTGGATGCTCCCGACCATCCTGGGCAGCGTCGTCGGCGTCGCCGTCGCGTCCGCGCTCGCGCCGCACGTCCGGCCCGGGGTCCTCGTCGCGGCGGGACTCGTCGCCGCCGCCACCGGATTCCTGCTGGTCAGCACCATGCGGGCCGACGCGCCGGTGTGGTGGCTGATCGCCAGCTACGGGCTGCTCACCCTCGGCGTCGGGATGACCAGCACCCTGGCGACCTCGCTCGTGCTCACCACGGCGCCGCCCGAGCGGGCGGGGGCCGCCTCGGCGATCTCCGAGACGAGCACCGAGTTCGGCGGCGCCCTCGGCATCGCCGTGCTGGGCAGCATCGCCGCGGGCATCTACCGCTCGGAGATGACGGCCGAGGTGCCGGCCGGGCTCGACGAGGGGCTCGCCCACACCGCCACCGACACCGTCGGCGGCGCCCTCGCCGTGGCCGGCCAGGCCCCGGCCGAGGTGGCGGGCCTGCTGCTGGACCGGGCGTTCGCCGCCTTCACCGACGGCTTCACGGTCACCGCCGTCGTCGGCGCGGCCATCCTGCTCGGCGGGGCGCTCGCCAGCGCCGTCGCCCTGCGACGCGTGCCGCCGGGGGAGCCGCCCGCCGAGCGAGCCTGACGACCCGGGCCGCCGCTCCCGCCTCCACCGGGGCGGGTGCGGCGGCCTGTCGGGGGTGGCGGCTAGCCTGCGGGGATGGGTCGCAGCCAGTCGTTGCCCCGGGGCGGCGATCCCCGGTTCGGGCCGGACGCCGACGACGCCGGCTGCCCGATCCTGCACGTCGACATGGACGCGTTCTTCGCCTCGGTCGAGGTCCGTCGGCGGCCGGAGCTGCGCGGCCGGGCCGTCGTCGTCGGCGGGATCGGGCCGCGCGGCGTGGTCAGCTCCGCCAGCTACGAGGCCCGGCGCTACGGCGTCCGCAGCGCGATGCCCACCGCGCGGGCCCGGGCGCTCTGCCCGCACGCGGTCTACCTCCCGCCGGACTTCGCGCAATACTCGGCGGCCTCCCAGGCGGTCATGCGGATCTTCCGGGACGTCACCCCGCTGGTCGAGCCGCTCTCGCTCGACGAGGCGTTCCTCGACGTGGCCGGCGCCAGGCGGCTCTTCGGCCCCCCGGCCGCCATCGCCCGGCGCATCCGCGAGCGGGTCGCCGGGGAGCAGGGGCTGACCTGTTCGGTCGGGGTCGCGCCGAGCAAGTTCGTGGCCAAGCTCGGGTCGACCCGCGCCAAGCCCGACGGCCTGCTCGTCGTCCCGGCCGCCCGGGTGCTCGACTTCCTGCACCCGCTGCCGGTGTCGGCGCTGTGGGGGGTGGGGGAGCGCTCCGCCGAGACGCTGCGCCGGCTCGGCCTGACCACCATCGGCGACCTCGCCGAGGCGCCGGTCGGCATGCTGCGCAAGGCGCTCGGCGAGGCGTCCGCCGCCCACCTGCACGAGCTGGCCTGGGGGCGGGACCCGCGCCGCGTCAACCCCGAACAGGCGGAGAAGTCGATCGGCGCGGAGGTGACCTTCGACGCCGACGTGGCCGATCCGCTGGAGATCCGCCGGGCGCTGCTCGCCCTCGCCGAGAAGGTCGGCGCCCGGCTGCGCCGGGCCGGGCAGGTCGGCCGTACGGTGTCGCTGAAGGTGCGGCTGGCCGACTTCCGCACCGTGAGCCGGTCGCGCACGGCGGGCGCGCCGACCGACGTCGCCCGGGAGATATTCGACACGGTCTGGGCGCTCTACACCGCCCTCGACCCGGGAGAGCGGGTCCGTCTGGTCGGCGTACGCGTCGAGGGCCTCGCCGGGGCGCAGGAGACCCCGCGGCAGCTCGCCCTCGGCGCGCCCGAGCGGGGCTGGCGCGAGGCGGAAGTCGCCGCCGACGCCGCGGCTGCCCGTTTCGGGCGGTCCGTCATAGGTCCGGCCAGTCTGCTCGGGCCCCGGGACGGCCGACGAAATGAAAATCCACCCCGGCCGTAGGTCGTCCCGCTTTCCGACGCGCGAGGGCCCTCGTAGACTTGCGGGTAAGCAGCCGGTTGGCTGCCACGGTCTGTCGGCCCGCCCGGGCCGACCCACGTGACCGGGGAGGAGTGCCGTGCCGCTCTCGGAGCACGAGCAGCGGCTGTTCGAGCAGATCGAGCGGTCGCTTGCCGAGGACCCCAAATTCGCCTCGGCCGTGCGCGCCAGCGATCCGCGTTTCCACGCGCGGCGTCGCCTGCTCGTCGCTGCCGGCGTGATCATCGCTGGGCTGGCCCTGTTGGTCTACGGCGCGGTGATCAAGACTCCGCCGCTGGCAGTGGCGGGTTTTGTCGTCATGCTGGCCTCGGCCGCGTTCGCGGTGCAGTCACACCGCCGGGCGCAGTCACCCGACCTGCACGTCGTGGGAGGGACGACGAGCCGTCGCCGCCCCCGCGGCGGTCGGGCAGGTCGCCGGCCCTCGATCCTCGACCGGATGGAGGACCGGTGGCGGCAGCGCCCGGAGGGGCACCGCTGACCCCGGCCCGCCGCTGAGGCGGGTCGCGCCGCCGCGACGACGAACCGCGTCGCCGGGTCTTCCCGGCGACCCCTGACGTATCCGCGCGCCCCGGGCGCGCCTCACGGCCTCGCCACGACGGGAGCGCGCGGCATCCGCGCGCTCCCGTCGCGTTTCCTTCGGGCCCGTGCCGGGCGAAGCCGCACCCCCGCGCTCCCGGCGGTTCCCACAGCCTCCCGGCCAGCGCCGCGCGCCGTCGCATCCGGCGCCGCGCGCCGCCCCATCCGGCGTCGCGGCGTCACTCGGTCAGGCCCCCCGCCGCGATGCCCAGCGTCGCGTGTCACCGGGTCAGGCCCCGCGCCGCGCGACGCCCTGCGACTGGTGCGGGGGCGTGGCGGCAACGGGAGCGGGGACGGGAAAGGGGACGGACCGGGAGCGGCGAGGTCGCCGCTCCCGGCCCGCGCGGCCGTCCGGTCGGTGGGTCAGCGGGCCATGCGGTTGGTGAGCAGACGGCGCGGGTTCCAGCGCATCAGCCGCGAGCGGCCCCGGCCCCGCGCGGCCAGCAGCCGGGACGACGCGTCGGTCGCGGCGTTGCGCCAGCTCAGCAGCACCGACGGCGGCAACACCGCCGCCATCAGGCGGGCCCGCCGGTCGGCCCGCGCGGCGAGGGCACCCCGGACGGCGCGCAGGGCCGGCAGGAGCGGCTCGCCGGTGAGCGGGTCGCGAGCGTAGCGGGCGCGTTCCTCGGCGCGGCCGAGCAGCCGTACGGCCGTTGTCGCCTCGGCGTCGGCGGTGAGCGTCTCCCGCGACAGCCGGTCGGCGGTGGCCCGGGGCGTCTCCGTCCGGTCCACCCGCACCCGGTAGTCCACCAGCGTGTCGAGCAACTCGTCCCAGGCGGCGTGCGCGTCCGCCCGGGCCCGGTCGGCGTCGGCGAGGACCACCATGCGCCGCCCGTCGGCGGGCCCGTCGCCGGCCGCCCCGGCGCGTACGGCCGCCGGGGCCGGCGCCGCCGCGCC
>NZ_JBSGDY010000163.1:0-14258 GCF_053602615.1 Micromonospora sp. NPDC004336 | reverse complement strand
CGTGCGCGGACATCCCCGTCCCATACCCCCCGTCCGCTCCGCCAAACCCGCCCGGGGCGCAGGGGATGGGTCGCCGGCCGGGCGCGCCCCGGGCGCGGCGACCCCGGGCGGTTCGCCGCGCCCGGTGGCGGGGCCGGTGTCAGCCGGCCAGGCCGAGCACCTCGGCCGCCGCCCGGCCGTTGGCGTGGCTCGCGCCGTACGTGGTGACGAACGCCCGTACGCCCGCCGGCCGCCACCGCGCCGGCCAGCCCATCTCGACCACGGTCACCGGGTGCGCGGCGGCCAGCGCGGCCACCAGTTCGGGGCCGCCCGGCAGGCGGTGCAGGTGCCGCCCGACCAGCACGATCGGCCGGTCCCCGGCGAGCCGGCGCAGGTCGGCCGCGTCGGTCTCGTCGGCGACCACCCGCAGCTCCTGCACGCCGTCGAGGTGCGGGCCCAGGCCCCACGGCACCCGCCCCTCGGCGATGGTCGAGGCGGTGTGCAACTGGACCACCAGCGGACGGCCCAGCGCGGGCAGCTCGCCCTCCACGCGGACGGCGCGCCGCGCGGCGGCGTACCCGAGCGCGGTGGGGGTGGCCGGGGTCGCGCCGGTGGTCCGGGTCCAGGCCGCGAGCGCCGCGACGCGGCCGGCGGCCTCCTCGACCCGGGCCCGCTCCAGGCGGCCGTCGGCGAGCGCCCCGACGATCTCCTCGACCACCCGCTCGACCAGTTCGGCGTCGACCTGGGCCCCGATGCAGAGCAGGTCGGCGCCGGCGGCGAGGGCCCGTACGGCGGCCGGGCCCACCCCGCCGGCGGCCACCGCGGCGCCCTTCATCTCCAGCGCGTCGGTGATGACGGCGCCGGTGAAGCCGTACTCGCGGCGCAGCAGGTCGACCAGGACCGCCCGGCTGAACGTGGCGGGCCCGTCGCCGGTCAGCGCCGGCACCCGGATGTGCGCGGTCATCACGGCCTGCGCGCCGGCCGCCACGACCGCGGCGAAGGGCGGCAGGTCGCGCTCGCGCAGCACGTCGAGCGGCACGTCCACGGTGGGCAGCTCGTAGTGGGAGTCGGCGACCGTCGCGCCGTGCCCCGGGAAGTGCTTGGCGCAGGCGGCCACCCCGGCGGCCTGGAGGCCGGCCACCGCGGCGGCGGAGTGCGCGGCGACCCGCACCGGGTCGGCGCCGAACGACCGGGTGCCGATCACGGGGTTCTCGTCGGCGGTGTTGACGTCCACGGTGGGCGCGAGGTCGACGGTGATGCCGAGCCCGGCCAGCTCCGCGCCGATGGCCTCGTAGACCCGGCGGGTCAGCGCCACATCGTCGATCGCGCCGAGCGCGGCGTTGCCCGGGTACGGGCTGCCGGTGGCGTGCGCCAGCCGGGTGACGTCGCCGCCCTCCTCGTCGATCGCGACGAGCACGTCCGACCGGCCCGCCCGCAGGGCCGCCGTGCTGGCCGCCACCTGCCCCGGGTCGTGGACGTTGGTGCCGAACAGGGTGTGCCCGGCGAGCCCCTCGGCCACCAGGTCGACCGCCCAGTCCGGGGGGACCGGCCCCGGATACGCGGCGAGCAGCGTGCCGAGTGCGAGCCGGCGCAGTCCTGGATCGAGCCCCACGTGATCTTCCCCTTTCGGTGCCCGACGGCACGGATGTCGTACCGGCGGCGGTCGCCGACCTGCCGGGTCGGCCGAGCGCCCCGATCCGGGGCGGCCGATACGCTACGGCTACCCCGATTGCAGGTCCGTTTACAGTTAGCAAGGTTTAACAAAACTAGAGGACGTGGCATGAGTTCGACCCGGCTGCCCGGCACCCCCCGTCTGTTGCGGGCGCTCAACGACCGCGCGGCGCTGGAGCTGCTGCTGGAGCAGGGGCCGCTCACCCGGGCCCGGCTCGGCGAGTTGACCGGGCTGTCCAAGGTCACCGCGTCCCAGCTCGTCGAGCGGCTGGAGGAGCGCGGCCTGGTCACCCGGGTCGGCGAGCAGGCCGGCGGGCGCGGGCCGAACGCCCAGCTCTACGCCGTACGGCCGGGCAGCGCGCACGTGGTCGGGGTGGACGTCGGGGCCGACCGGGTGGTGGCCGCCTGCGCGGACATCACCGGCGCGGTGATCGGCCGCGTCGAGCAGTCGACCCGCGACACCGACGACCCGGTCGGCGTGGTGCACAACGCGGTGGTGCAGGCCGCGAGCAGCGCCGGGGCGCAGCTGTCGAGCGTACGGCGGATCGTGCTGGGCACCCCCGGCCTGGTCGACCCGGGCACCGGCGACATCACCTTCGCGTTCAACCTGCCGCGCTGGCACAGCGGGCTGCTCGCCGCCCTCCGGGACGACCTGCACACCCCGGTGGTCTTCGAGAACGACGTCAACCTGGCCGCCGTCGCCGAGGCGCAGTCGGGCGCGGCGCGGGGGCTGACCGACTTCGTGCTGGTCTGGGTCGGCGCCGGCGTGGGCCTGGCGATCGTGCTGGGCAGCCGGCTGCACCACGGCAGCAGCGGCGCCGCCGGCGAGATCGGCTACCTGCCGGTGCCCGGGGCACCCATCCCGCGCGACGTCTCGCGCCGGGCGAAGCCGGCGTTCCAGCAGCTGATCGGCGCGGACGCGGTCCGCGAGCTGGCCCGCGCGCACGGCTACCCGGACGACAGCGCCGCCGCCGCGGTGCGGGCGGCGGTCGCCGACGGTACGGCCGGCGGCCCGATGCTCGACGAGGTGGCCCGCCGGCTGGCGCTCGGCGTGGCGAGTACCTGCGTGGTGCTGGACCCGCCCCTGGTGGTGCTGGCCGGCGAGGTCGGCCAGGCCGGCGGGGCGGCGCTGGCCGAGCGGGTGCAGCACGAGGTCGCGGCGATCACGCTGGTCCGTCCCCGGGTGGTGCCGACCGGGCTGACCGAGGAGCCGATCCTGCGCGGCGCGCTGCGCACGGCGCTGGACGCGGTGCGCGACGAGGTCTTCGGCTCGACGGTCGGCTGACCGGAGCCGCTCACCCGCCGGCACGGACCGCGTGGCGGTCCCCGCCGGGCCGGGCTGGCGGGGACTCGGGCCACCGCGCGTCATGTGAAGGAATATTTCATCGCCAGCCCTGCTGTTGCAAGGTGTTGCCGTATCCCGGCCCGCCGGTCAGAGCCTCACATCAGGTCGCGGCGGCGGAACGCCACGAAGGCTGCGGCGGTCAGCGCGCCCGTCAGCCCGAGCAGCAGGAACAGCGACGACTGCCAGGTCAGGACGTAGGAGCTGTCGCACGAGCTGCCGGGGCCGGGCGGGCACGACCGGTAGTCCCAGAACTCGATCCGGCCGTCCAACCAGGCGACCACGTGGCTGGAGAGCATGTACCGGTTCACCTTGAGCACGTCCAGCATCTCCATCACCAGCCGGGCCCCCAGTTCCCACACCACGAGGTACCCGGCGACGGCGCCGAGCGCCGCCGAGGTGTGCCGCCCCAGGGTGGCGATGGCGAACCCGACCGTTGCGAACGCCAGCGCCAGCAGCACGCCGCGTCCCCAGAACACGCCCAGCGACCGCCAGAACGCCCCGTCGAGCCACCCCGGCTGCCCGGCGAGCCGGCCGATCAGCCAGAACGTCCCGAGGTACGCCGCCGAGGCGAGCACCGACAGCAGCGCCATCGCGCCGAGCAGCGCGCCCAGCTTGACGCCGAGCACGGTCATCCGTTGGGGCCGCCAGAGCAGCAGGTTGACCACACCGCCGGAGTTCAGGTCGGCGCCGATGTAGGACGCGCCGACCAACAGCCCGAAGAGCGCCAGGAAGGCGATCAGGAAGTAGAGCAGCGGCCGGGCCTGCTCGGCGAAGTTGAACACCCCCGGGAGGAAGTCGGCGGCCACGGGCGCCCGCTCCATCAGGGCCGGGTCGACCTCGCGGCAGTCGGCGGGGAAGTACTCCGGCTCCTCCCGCTCCTCCCCGTCGTCCGCCGTCGGGAGGCCGCGCTGGTCCAGGCAGCGCTGGTGGGCGTGCTCCAGATCGATCCGCGCCGCGGCGGCCTGCCGCTGGGCGGCGGCGAACTCCTCCGTGCTGGGCCGGTGGGAGTTGGCCAGGGTCGTCGCCGCGGTGACGCCGAACGCGAGCACCAGCAGGACGAGCATGAGCTGCACGAAGCGCCGCGCGCAGAGCCGCTCCAACTCGGCACGGACCAGGTTCACGCGTTCACTCCCCGCACGTCGAGGTCGATCACCGGTTCCCGGGGCCCGTCGGGCAGCACCGAGTCGTCCACCTGCCGGGGCGGCGCCGGGTGCGCGGCCGTGCCGGTCAGTTCGAGGAAGGCGCTCTCCAGGTCGGGGCGGATCGGGGTCAGCTCGCGTACCCAGAGACCCGCCTCGCCCAGCGTGCGGCTGACCGTCGTGGCGTCGTTCACGCCACTCACCACCAGGTGGTCGTCGTGCCCGGTCGCCGCCTGCCCCGTCGCGGTCAGCAGCTCGACGGCCCGCTCCACGTCGTCCACCCGCACCAGCAGTTCGTGCCGGTCGAAGCCGGCCAGCACCTCGTCGACGGGCCCGGCCGCCACCCGCCGGCCCCGCGAGATGATCGTCACGTGGTCGCAGATCAACTGGATCTCGGCGAGGATGTGGCTGGAGACCAGCACGGTCACGCCGGCCTCCGCCAGCGAGCGCATCAGGTCACGCATCTCCCGGATACCGGCCGGGTCCAGCCCGTTCGCCGGCTCGTCCAGGATGAGCAGCTCCGGGTCCTTGAGCAGGGCGGAGGCCACCGCCAGCCGCTGCTTCATGCCCAGCGAGTAGCCCTTGACCCGCTCGTCGCCCCGGTCCCGCAGGCCCACCTGCTCCAGCACCTCGTCGACCCGGGCGGCCGGCACACCGCCGGCCCGGGCGAGCAGGCGCAGGGTGCGCTCGCCGGTGAAGTTGCCGAAGAACTGCGGACTCTCCACGATCGCCCCCACCCGCCCGGCCACCAGGGGCAGCCCGTTCGGCGAGGGCACGCCCAACAGCGACATCCGGCCCGCGTCCGCCCGGACCAGCCCGAGCAGGGCGCGCAGCGTGGTGGTCTTGCCCGACCCGTTGGGGCCGAGGAAGCCGTGGACCTGGCCGGCCCCCACCAGGAGGTCGAACCCGTCGACGGCCACCCGGCGACCCTGCCGCAGGCTGTGGAAGGTCTTGCGCAGACCCTCGATCTCGATGACCGCGTTCATCCGCGCGGCTCCGCGTACCGACCCGGCATGGACCGTCCTTCGGCTGTGGTGACCAACGACACGGCGCCTCACCCTACGGTCGGGACGCCGCCCATGGGGGGCACCTGGGCGGTGCGTGGTTGGATGGTCGGGTGACTGGTGACGCGGATCTGGTGATCAGCCTCGACGGCGTCGGCGTACGCCGGGCCGGCACGGCGCTGCTGCACGACATGGACTGGCGGGTCGAGCTGGACGAGCGCTGGGTGGTGCTCGGCCCCAACGGCGCCGGGAAGACGACACTGCTCAACCTCGCCGCCGGGCGGCTGCACCCGACGACCGGCACCGCCCACGTGCTCGGCGAACGGATCGGCCGCACCGACGTCAACGAGCTGCGCACCCGCATCGGCCTCTCCACCGCGGCGCTCGCCGAGCGAGTGCCCGCCGACGAGCGGGTCAGCGACGTGGTCGTCACGGCGGCCTGGTCGGTGGTCGGCCGCTGGCGGGAGAGCTACGACACCTCCGACGAGGCCCGCGCCCGCGTGCTGCTAGGCCAGCTCGGCATCGGCGGCCTCGCCGACCGCACCTACGGCACCCTCTCGGAGGGCGAGCGCAAGCGGGTGCAGATCGCCCGCGCGCTGATGACCGACCCGGAGCTGCTGCTCCTCGACGAGCCCGCCGCCGGGCTCGACCTGGGCGGGCGGGAGGACCTGGTGGCCCGGCTGGCCGAGCTGGCGTACGACCCGGACGCCCCGGCGCTGGTCCTGGTCACCCACCACGTGGAGGAGATTCCGCCCGGCTTCACCCACGCGCTGCTGCTGCGCGAGGGTCAGGTGGTGGCCCAGGGGCTGCTCGGCGACACGCTCACCGGGGACAACCTCTCCAAGACCTTCGGGCTGCCGCTGGTGGTCGAGCGCTCCGGCGACCGTTGGACCGCCCGCGCCGCCTGACCCGGGCGGTCCCGGGCCGGGACGGGGTCCCTTTCCGGGGTCCTAGACTTCGCCCCAGCGTTCCGGCGGTGGCGAGGAGGTGGCGATGCGGCAGACCCGGGTCGTCGTGGTGGGCAGCGCCAACATGGACCTGGTGGGCACCGCACCCGCCCTGCCCCGGCCGGGGGAGACCCTGCTCGGCGCCGGCTTCGTCATGGTGCCCGGCGGCAAGGGCGCCAACCAGGCCATCGCCGCGGCCCGCGCCGGCGCCTCCTGCGCGTTCCTCGGGGCGATCGGCTCCGACGCGTTCGGCGTCACCCTGCGCGCCCGGATCGCCGCCGCCGGCGTCGACGCCGGCCACCTCCGCACCACCTACGGCGCGTCCGGGGTGGCGCTGGTGATGGTCAACGCCGAGGGGGAGAACGCGATCCTGGTCACCCCCGGCGCGAACGCCTCGATGACCGACCTCACCGAGCCGGAGCTGACCGCCGTACGCGAGGCGGACGTCCTGCTCGCGCAGCTGGAGATCCCGGTCGGCACGGTGACCCGGGCGGCTGCCGTGGCCCGCGCGGCCGGCACCCGGGTGGTGCTCAACGCCGCCCCGGCCGTGCCGGTGCCCCCGGAGCTGCTCGCGGCGACGGACCTGCTCGTGGTCAACGAGACCGAGGCGCAGGCGCTGACCGGGCGCGGCCGGGACGACCCGGGGGCCCTGCTCGACCTGGTGCCCCGGGCGGTGCTCACCCTCGGCGCGGAGGGCGCCTGGTACGGCGACCGGGACGGCACCGCCGTGCACGTGCCCGCGGTCAAGGTCGACGTGGTGGACTCCACGGCCGCCGGGGACGCCTTCACCGCAGCGCTCGCGGTCGCCTGGGGCGAGGGTCGCGACGTGGTCGACGCCGTGCGCTGGGCGGCGGCGGCCGGGGCGGCCTGCGCCCGCCGGCTCGGCGCCTCGGTGGCGCTGCCCAGCCGGGCCGAGATCGACGAGCTCTACGTGCCCGCCTGACCCGGGCCGCGAGGTCAGGCGCTCCGGCACGCCGCCGGGCGCCCGCAGGTTCCCAGGCTGCACCAGCGGCGCAGGCCGCTCTCGTCGAGGAAGAGCCACCCGCACCGCTCGTTCGGGCAGACGCGGACGGTGAGCCGGCGCGGGTCGGCCAGCAGTTCGGCGGCGCTCCACGCGACGACGTGCACGGGGAGCCGCAGCCCGGCCGCGAGGTCCGGCCACCACCGCCCCCGGCCGTCGGCGTCGCGCCGGAACACCATCGTCCGGGCGGCGGCCTCGGCGGCCCGCGCCACGGCGTCGAACGCGGGCCGGTCGTCGGGATCGGTCAGGCACGCGTACAACCAGGTGCGGAGCGCGCGGGCCTCGTCGAGCGCGGCGGCGGCCGCGCCGGGGTTCCGCCGGGAGAGTTGGAGCAGTCTGCTCACCGCCGAGCCCCGCGTAACCGGTCCAGACCGCCAGGGTGCGGTAGCCGCGGAGCCATTCCGAGCCGGGCAGCGGCGGCTCGTGGCCCCAGCCCGCGAAGGTGTTGCAGAACTCCAGCGCCGGATGCCCGCCGACGCTCCAGGGCAGGCTCTCGCCGTGCACCCGCACCTCGTAGACCGGCCGGTCGGGCCGGTCGAGCCGTTGGTCGTCGCGGAGGATCCGTCGGTGCACCTCCCGTAGCCGCATTCCCGGCTCGACGCCGAGGTCGGTCACCAGCGTCCGCCGGGTCGTGCGGTACACCAACAGCGCGTCGGCCTGCCGGCCGGCCCGGTACAGCGCGGTCATCAGCGCGGCGACGAGCCGCTCCCGGGTCGGGCACCGGGCGACCAGCGGGGTCAGCTCGCTGATCACCCGGGCCTGCTGGCCCAGTGCGAGCCGTGCCTCGGCCCGCAGCTCGACGGCGGTGAGGCGAAGCTCCTCGATCGACCCGGCCAGCCGCCCGCGCAGCTCGTCGTCGGCCGTGTCGGCGAGCAGCGAGCCCCGCCAGAGGTCCAGCCCCGCGTCGAGCAGCCGGACCCGCTCGGCCGGGTCTGCGGCGCCGCCGGCCCGGTGGACGAGGCCGGTGAACTCGACGACGTCGACCCGGTGCCCGTCCGGTTCCACGAGATAGCCGTCGCCCCGGGTGATGATCCGCACCCGGTGCGGCGACAGCGACGCCCGGAGCCGCCCGATGTAGGTGTGCACGGCGCCGCGGGCCGAGGCCGGTGGTCGGCCGTGCCAGAGCAGGTCGATGAGCCGGTCGGTGCTGACCAGGTGGCCCGGGTCGAGGAGAAGGACGCCGAGGATGCACCGTTCCTGACGGCGGCTGCCGAGTTCGACCGGCGCTCCGTCCTGGTGCGCCTCGAAGGGGCCGAGCAGTCGGAAGTCCATAACCGCTAATACCACCTGACCGCCGTCGGGAGGTGCCGGCCGGTGAGCCGCTGGTGAGCTCGCCGGCGCCATCGTGCGGGGCGGCGCCGGCCGGGGCTCGGGCGCGCCTCCGTGCGGTCAGGACGTGGTCAGCGCGGCCGGTGATGCTGGTCCGACCCGACCGACGAGAACACCTGGAGTGACGATGCGTTGGCGAACCACCATCGGAGCGTTCATGAGCGCCGCCCTGTTCGCGGCGACCCCGGCGTCCGCCGCCGTCGCCGGGGCGCCCCCGGGCCCCGCTCCGGCCCCGGCAGAGGTCACCGCCGCGCTCGCCGAGGCGGACCGGCTCGGCGGGTGGGTGCCGGCGCCGCAGGAGGCCTTCGAGCTGCCCGCCGGGGCGCGCTGCGACTTCGCCGTACGGGTCGAACCCGTCGTGGACGAGGTCCGCAAGCTGGTGCTGGAGACGTACCCGGGCGGTGCGCCGAGGCGGGAGTTGTACACGGGTGCGCTCGTCAGCCGGGTGAACAACCTGGAGACCGGGGCGACGAGCATGGCGGACGCCAGCGGCACGTCGCTGGTGATCCACGGCACGGACGGCTCGATGACCTGGTACGTGGTCGGGCCGGTGCTGCTCGGCTTCCGCGAGAACGCCGGCTCGTTGCCGCGCGGCCTGTGGCTGGTGGACGGGGTGTTCCGGGTGGACTTCACGCCGACGTACGACAAGACCGTCACGATGGTGCGCGGCACCGCGCACGACGTGTGCGCCGACGTCGGGCAGCTCACGCCTCCACGTCGTCGGTGAGCTTCTCGCCCCGGCGGCGGAGCATGCCCAGCCCGGGGATGCCGGCGACGGCGAGCTTCAGGTCGCGGGTGACGTCGAGCAGGTCGTGCAGGTCCGGGCCGACCCGGTCCAGGGTGGCCAGGATCGGCAGGATGTCCGCCGTGAGGTGCTGCCGGAGCTTGGGCAGCTCGTCGACGAGGCGGATCGCGGCGGTCACCTCCTCGTGGCTGAGCTGCTCGACGAACCGGGTCGCCATGGGGGCCGCCCGGCGCAGCGCCGGCTCGTACGTCGTCAGCAGCTCGGCGGCGGTGGCCGCCGCCTCCGCCGCCGTGCCCACGGCGCCGGCCGCCCGCCCGGCGACCGCCTCGGCCTCGGCGACCACCACGCCCGCCGTGCGGGCCACCTTGTCCGCCTCGCCGACGATCGCGGCGGCGCCGGCCGACACCTGCTCGACCTCGCCGAGCACGACGGACGCGGCGGTCGCCACCTCGGTCGCGGTCCCGATCGCGGTGGTCGCGGCGGCGCTGATCACGCCCACCTCGCGCACCGCGGCTTCGGCGTCGGTGAGCACCCGGTCGGTGCGGTCGAGCGTCTGCTCGACCCGGTCCACGAGGCCGTCGATCCGGTCCACCACGCCGTCGACCCGGCGCAGCAGCGTCTCCACCGAGTCGAGCACGGCGAACGCGCGGGCCGGCACCGCGGCGAACGAGGCCGCCGAGCCGAGGGCCTGGTCGAGGGCGGAGCGGGTCAGGCCGACGACCGCGGCGGGCCGGGGGAGGGGAATCACCATGGCAACAAGTGTGCGTCCCCCGCGCCCGGACCGCCCGACGGGACGGGCGGCGGGCCGGCGGCGCGACGGGCGGCGGGCCGCGGCGCACCCACCACGGGCCGGCGGCGCGACGGGCGGCGGGCCGGCGGCGCACCCACCACGGGCCGACGGCCGGTTCGGGCTCAGGGGTCCGTGTGCCGCTCGACCGCCCGCTGGACCGCCCGGTAGATCTGCCCGAACCGCAGCGCGTCCGGCGTGCGCAACAGCAGCACCTCGCGGCCGTGGTGCTGCACCCAGAGCTCGTGCACCTTGCTGCCCCGCTCGTAGGAGCGGTCGAGCCAGCCGAGCGGGATCTCCAGGAACGGGGTCAGGGCCAGCGCGCCGACCGCGCACGCCGCGAGGATGACCAGCGCCAACTGCCACTCGCCCCGGTCCTGCGCCGACCAGGCCAACGAGAGCACGCAGACGACCGCGACCAGCGGGGGCAGCGACAGGAGCAGGACCAGGACGCCGCGCCCCAGCACCCGCCCCCGCACCGCCAGCGTCTTCGGGCCCTGCGCGTGCCAGACGTACGTCACGTCGGCGATCGCGACGGCGTGGCCTCCCACCCGGATCGACTCCGAGGTCACCTGCACCGCGTCGTCCCGGTAATAGAGGGTCATCACTAAGCCTAACCACTCGCGGGCGACCGGCCGCGAGTGCCGCGTCCCGTTCCCGTCCCTTGGCGGAGTGACCGGGCCGTGCGGCGGCGAGCGGGGGGCGGCGCGGGGCGGCGCCGGTTGGGTACCGTGGCCGGTCATGACGGAGCAGGAGCGCAACGTCGAGGTGGTCCGCCGCTACCTGCGGACCTTCGTCACCAAGGACCTGGCGGAGTTGCGCGCGGTGGTCGACGAGGACGTGCGGATCTACGGCTCCGGCCGGCAGGTGCGGGGGCGCCACCACGTCGAGGGCGCCGTGGCCTCGCCGGGGCTGACCGTGCTCGACCAGGAGATCGTCGAGATCTTCGCCGCCGGCGACCGCGTCGTGGTGTCGCTGGCGCAGACCTATCGGCGCGACGCCACGGGCGCGACGGCGGTGCAGAGCACCTGCAAGATGTACCGGCTGGCGGAGGGGCGGATCGTGCGGTTCTGGGGCGAGCAGGACCTGTTCGGGCTGCTGCGCGGCCTGGGCATGTTGCCGGACGAGCCGATCGAGTTCTAGCGGCGGCGGGGCGACACCGGCTGGCCGGCCTCCACCGCCCGCTGCACGGCACGGTAGACCTGCCCGAAGCGCAGCGCGTCGCGGGTGCACAGCAGCCGCACCGGCTGGCCGCGCCAGCGGGCCCAGATCTCCAGTTGCCGGCTGCCGCGGGCGTACGAGCGGTCCAGGTGCTCGAAGAGGAAGTCGGCGACCGGCCCGACGGCCAGCCCGACCAGCACCGAGGCGCCGACGATGGCGACGGTGACGGTGAGGGAACGGTCCAGGTGCAGCGCCAGCGCGATGCCGAGGGCGGCGGCAACCAGGGGGCCGGCGAGGGCCGCGCCGATCGCGCCCCGGCCGGCGAGCACCCGCCACGACCGGCTGCCGCGCCGGTGCCACACCATGCTGATGTCGGCCAGCCGGAACGTGCGGCCGTCGACGCGCACGGCGGCGGAGGTGACCTGCACCGACCTGTCGTCGTAGTAAGTGATCATGGCGGTTCTCCCGGTGGCGGGCCTGAGACCACACTACTTACCCCAACGGGCCGGGCCGTAAGGTTGGCTCGCGACTTCGACGAGGAAGTGAGGGTCAGCGTGGGCGAGTTCGTGCGGCTGGAGACCAAGGACGGCATCGGCACCATCCGCCTGGAGCGGCCGCCGATGAACGCGCTCAACACCCAGGTGCAGGAGGAGCTGCGCGCCGCGGCCGCGGCGGCCACCGCCGACCCGGGGGTCCGCGCCGTCATCGTGTACGGCGGGGAGAAGGTCTTCGCCGCCGGCGCGGACATCAAGGAGATGGCCGACATGTCGTACGTGGACATGGCGGACCGGGCGGCCGACCTGTCCAGCGCGCTCGGGGCGATCGCCCGGATCCCCAAGCCGGTCGTCGCCGCGATCATCGGCTACGCGCTCGGCGGCGGCTGCGAGCTGGCGCTGGCGTGCGACTGGCGGGTGGTGGCCGAGGACGCGAAGCTCGGCCAGCCGGAGATCAAGCTCGGCATCATCCCCGGCGCGGGCGGCACGCAGCGGCTGGCCCGCCTGGTCGGCCCGGCGCGCGCCAAGGACCTGATCATGTCCGGCCGGATGGTGGACGCCCAGGAGGCGCTGCGGATCGGGCTGGCCGACCGGGTCGCCCCGGCCGCCGAGGTCTACGACACCGCGGTCGAGCTGGTCCGGCCGTACCTCACCGGCCCGGTGCAGGCCCTGCGCGCCGCGAAGCTCGCCGTGGACGGCGGCCTGGACATGGACCTGAACTCCGGCCTGGCGTGGGAGAGCCAGCTCTTCGCGGCGCTCTTCGCCACCGAGGACCGCCGGGAGGGCATGGCGGCGTTCGTGGCGAAGCGCAAGCCCGACTTCACCGGCCGCTGACCCGGCGTCGTGGCCGGCGGGCCCGCCCGCCGGCCACCGCGCGGCGAGACGAGAGCTGTTCACATTCTGCCTACCGCTGAGTAGCGTGTGACTCCGGTCATGCGGACGAAGGGAAAGCGGCGATGACGGAGCGGATCGAAGGTCACGGCGGGGAGCTCGCGCTCGCGGCGCTGCGCGCGTACGGGGTGCGGGAGATGTTCACCCTCTCCGGCGGGCACGTCTTCCCGCTCTACGACGCCGCGCACAAGACGGGCTTCCCCATCTACGACGTCCGGCACGAGCAGTCGGCGGTCTTCGCCGCCGAGGCGGTGGCGAAGCTCCAGCGCCGCCCCGGTCTCGCCGTGCTCACCGCCGGCCCCGGCGTCACCAACGGCATCTCCGGGCTGACCAGCGCCTACTTCAACGCCTCGCCGGTGCTGGTGCTGGGCGGGCGGGCCCCGCAGTTCCGCTGGGGCTCGGGCAGCCTCCAGGAGATGGACCACCTGCCGCTGGTCGCCCCGGTCACCAAGCACGCCGAGACGGTGTTCAGCCCCGACGACATCCCGCGCGCGGTGACCTCGGCGCTGACCACCGCGCTCACCCCGCACCGGGGCCCGGTCTTCCTCGACCTCCCCCTGGAGGCGGTCTTCTCCGTCGCCGACGCCGAGCTGCCCGCCCTGCCGGGCATCGCGCCGGTCGAGCCCGACCCGGACGAGGTGGCGAAGGCGGCCGACCTGATCGCCGCCGCCAGCCGCCCGGTGATCATCGCCGGCTCCGACGTCTACGCCGGGGACGCCGTCGACGCCCTGCGGGCGGCCGCCGAGTCGCTCCAGGTGCCGGTCTTCACCAACGGCATGGGCCGGGGCGCGCTGCCGCCCGAGCACCCGCTCGCCTTCGCCAAGGCCCGCCGGGTGGCGCTCAAGGGCGCCGACGTGGTCGTGGTGGTCGGCACCCCGCTCGACTTCCGGCTCAGCTTCGGCGACTTCGGCGACGCGAAGGTGGTGCACGTCGTCGACGCGCCCAGCCAGCGCGCCGGGCACGTCCAGCCGGCCGCCGCCCCCGCCGGCGACCTCCGCCTGGTCCTCACCGCGTGGGCCGAGCACCCCGGCGACCGGGCCGACCACGCCGGCTGGATCGCCGACCTGCGCACCGCCGAGGACGCCGCGAAGGCGCGCGACGCCGAGGAGATGGCCGCCGAGACCGACCCGATCCGGCCCGCCCGGATCTACGGCGAGCTGCGCAAGGTCCTCGCCCGCGACGCCATCACCATCGGCGACGGCGGCGACTTCGTCTCGTACGCCGGCCGCTACCTGGAGCCCGCGCAGCCGGGCACCTGGCTCGACCCCGGCCCGTACGGCTGCCTCGGCACCGGCATGGGCTACGCGATGGGCGCCCGGGTCAGCCACCCCGACCGGCAGATCTGCGTCCTCATGGGCGACGGCGCGGCCGGTTTCTCGCTGATGGACGTGGAGTCGCTCGCCCGGCAGAAGCTGCCGGTGGTGATCGTGGTCGGCAACAACGGCATCTGGGGCCTGGAGAAGCACCCGATGCGCGCCATGTACGGCTACGACGTCGCCGCCGACCTCCAGCCGGAGCTGCGCTACGACCAGGTGGTGGGCGCCCTCGGCGGCGCGGGCGAGACGGTGGCGAAGGCCGGCGACCTCGGGCCGGCCCTGCGCCGGGCCTTCGACGCCGGCGTGCCGTACCTGGTCAACGTGCTGACCGACCCGGCCGACGCGTACCCCCGCTCGTCGAACCTGGCCTGAGCCGCCGCCCGCCGCCGGGCCCCCCCCCCCCCCCCCGCCGCCCCCCCCCCCCCCCCC
>NZ_JBSGDY010000162.1:0-14306 GCF_053602615.1 Micromonospora sp. NPDC004336 | reverse complement strand
AGCCACGGCGTGCAGACACCGCGCCACCCTGCCCGTCTCGCCGGTGGAAGTCATGCCACCACGCCGTCCACAACAGACCTTCTCAAACACGCTCTAAGGGAATGGCACGGGCAATGCGTACGGAGCGCCGGACCAGCTTTAGAACGGTTGGGCGGTGACAAAGTGTTCCCGACCACAGCTTCCGGCATAAACAATGCGCACACTTGTAATTTGTCCGGTACCTCTTCGGTGCCGCGACGGATGGCTTCCTCCTGCGGTCGTCATGCCGGAACCCGTAAATCCGTAAGCCGAGCTCTGACAACGGTTACCGGTAGCGGCGCCAGGTAGCCCCGAGATCACCGGAGAAGAGCGATCGAAGCCGGTGCGCCAACTCGCGAGCTACGTCGGAACGGCCAGCAAGGGCGTCGATGGTACTGGTAACCAACTGCAACTCCCGAACCTGGCGCAAGATTGGCCAGCCCGCCCACGCGGTGATGTCGACCCCGTAGGCATTGACGAAGCCCTGGTAGTCAGCGCGCGAGCGCCCGAACCGGGTAGCTCCATGGGCGGTCGGTACGAGGTCCCACTCTCGTGGGCCAATGGACATGCCGTCCAAGTCGCAGAGCAGAGACGCCGGGACGATCGCACCGTCATTTGGTGCCGCCAGGAGGACGTTCCCGGTGTGTGCGTCCCCGTGGATGACGCCGAGCGGCAGATGCCACACGACCCGATCGAGGTCCTCTTCCACGTCGTCGCAGCGCACGTGAAGATCGCGCAGCAGATGGTCGGCTCGGATCCCGAGCTGCGTCCTCGACCATTGGTCCAGCGCGGTGGCTTCTTCAGATGGCAGCGCTGCGGCAGCGTTCAGACGCCGACGGAACTTCTCCACCGGCGACCAGCGCGGCATCGCCAAGTTGAGCTCGGTGAGGCCGTGGAGAGCACGTAATGGCGCGGCGAGATCGATCGGCTTGGGCTCGTCGCTAACGGTCGGCACGTACTGCCATACGGTGGCGACCCAGTCCCCGCTGAAGATCGGCTGCGACGTCACGCTAGCAGCCAGCCGCACCGTGGGCATGCTGATCTGCGCCAGAGACTCCGCGACCGACACCACTCGGCGGGCAAGCGTCGCAGCGTGGGGCCCGGCAGCAAGTCGGATCACGAACGGTGGGGCCAGGAAGACCGCGTTCATCGTGTATTTGACGAGCCTGGCATCATTCGCGTCAACACCGATCTGCTCGCAGACGTGGCTCAGGTGGGTGCGGAGTTCTGAGGCGACAGCGTCGCTGAGTGCAGTGGTCATCAGACCGCCTGCAGCTCCATCCGGCTGCCGAGAGCAGCGAGCGCCGGCTCCCGCTCAACCTGCGGCGCGGCAAGCTTCCACAGTGCGTTCAGACGATCGTTGACGCGAGCCGACCTCATCCCGTCCGCCACCAGACCCACCGCCTTCGTCCCGTACTCGCCAGCGGTAGCGAGATCACCCGCCAGAATACTCGCCGTGGCGACCGAGATCGTGTCGAAGATAAAGGACCGACGATCTTGCGGTCGGCGCAGCCGGACCGCCTGGTGGGAGTGCTCAGCGGCACGGTCGACGTAACGCACGTGCTCTGGGTGGCGGGCCAGGGCGGAATAGACGACGGCCGAGATCCCGTGTACGTCGGCTTCGGTCAGCGCAAAGTGTGTCCAGTCTGGCGCGGTATCCGGGTCTGCCTGGTCGAGCTCGCACCGTGCGCGGGTCAGGCTGTCGACGACCTGGTGGTCGGTGCCGAGAAGCGCATAGGCCCACGCGGAGTTGGCGTGAAGTATGCCGACGCTGGCATGACAGCCGGCCTGCTGCGCTGCGAGCTGGCCGAGACCGAACAGTTGGAGCGCTTCGGCCGGTTGTTCCTGGTGCAGGCTGACCCGCCCGAGGCGATACAGCGTGTTGGCCAGCAGCGGCAGCGAATTGGTCTGTCGCGCCAGGACGAGGCTCTGGGTGAGATGCCGACGCGCCAGGTCGTGATCGTCGAGGTCATGCGCCACCCAACCCACAAGGTTGTGTAGCTCCGCGAGGGCAGCCCGCAGCTCGGCAGCAACGACCTCGTCGCACTTCACTTGCAGGAGCTGCGTTGCCCACGCCACGTATCCGCGCGCGGATTGCAGGCAGCGCCCCCCTCCGGCAGCGGCATCGAGCCTACGGTGGAAGGCGGTGACGGCGCGGACGGTGGCTACTTCGTCCTGGCCGACGGCGAACGGGACGGCGACCTCCTGAGAGCTGGGTAGCCACCGCTCTACGCCGGCGGGTATCGCGCCTACCGCGATGCTCGCCACGACGCCGAGCAGCTCGCGAGGATCGAGCGGCGCCGCACGTCCGGCCTGCCCGAAGGACGCGCCCTGCCGGTGGTGAACAGCGTGTTCGTCGAGGGCGAGCCCCATGTAGTGGCGTGGGATGCACAGCCCTTCGGCGATGCGCTCCAGCACGGAGTAGTCGGTGACGATGCGGCGGCCCGCAGCGATCTCCGAGACTCGGCTGGCTCCCAGACCGGTTGCGGTCGCGATGGCGGACCAGCTGAAGCCGCGTTCCTTGAGGAAGCCGAAGACCGCTCCGATGTCGTGGCGAGCGAGGTGTACGCGAATGCTGACCCCGCGGTGATTGCCCTCGTGCCACCACTGCGGCCTGACGACCCGCTGCATGGGTGGTCACTCCCTCCAACTGCGGATACTGCGCACAGTAGTCGGCCGTCTGCCAGATGTCCGCCCTGCCGCCGGCTCTGCGGCCCGTCGTCTCACCGTGAGAGGCCCACCGTGAGGCGCTCACCGATGGCTAGCTGCGATAGACCGCGCCGGCCAGGGTCGTTGGCATGCCAGTCAGTGACCGTCGCCACCCACCGGTTCTCGCCCAGGGTTCGGCGGCTGGAGCGAACGAGCTCCGGCGCCAATGCGACGGCCGTCATGAGGCTGGCCTGGACGGGTTCGGGGTGGGTGCTGTGCAGGAGGCCCGCTCGCCTCGGACCAGTGCGTGGTCGGAGAGCACGCAGGCGTTGACCCGCGACGCCGGGAGCTCTTCCGCCCGCGCACGCCGGAGGTCCGTGCTGCTCGGGATCGCCGTCCCCCGCGCCATCCCGCGCCGGACCACCGGTGCCGTGGCGTGCCGGTGCCCTCGTGCGCCGGCACGCCACTGCGGACCGCTCAGCACGCACTCACTTCCACAGGCTGCGAGCCACCCGCGATTGCACACCGAAGCTTTCAGGAGCGGCTCATGACCGGCCAGTACCCGACGGTCCCGCGTCGGTTCGCCCTGGTGCGCTACCCCGACGGCGATGACACCCGGGTGGTGATCGCCTGGGGTATGGAGCTGCCGGACGGTTCCGCCGTCTCGCTGAGCGCCGAGGGCCAGGCGATCGCCGTCTGTAGCAGAGCCGCTCACTGCGAACGCATCCACAGCGCAGAGCTGGTCTGGATAGACGGCGACCTCGGTGACTCCGCAGCAGACAAGTCGTCATGATGGCCGCCTTCAGCGTGACCAAGAGCCTGTACGCGCGGCCCCATCCGGAAAGCGACTTCCGTGCAACCGCGCAAGTGGTCCTGAACATCCATCAGGACGACGACGGCTTCTGTCGCGGCTGCTACGGCTACTTCCGCCAGCTCAAGCCCTTCCCCTGCGAGTACTACTCCTGGGCAGCGCGAGTGCTCGCCAGCTATCCGAAACCAGCGCGCTCGGTGGGCAGAGCGCCCGTACGCGATCGTCGGCTTGGTGAATCTAGGCCCACTCCAGCGTCTCGGCTGGTGCCGCCGGCAACCAACTCGCCTCCGACAACGCGCTGGTCATCCACCTGGCGTGGCACCAGGGCCGTCGGCATCTCGATCTCCGCCTCAACCGGCGGTAGCGGCGACCCCAAAGACGCGGGCGCCGAGCTTCATGACGGGTCAGGGCGACCCGCGGAACCAACAAGGAGGAACACATGGCGATCGGAACACTGGAGCTGAGCGCGACGGTCAGTGACGACGAGTTCGACCTCGACGTCAGCCTGCTGGAGGTGGCAGACGTCGCCGGTCTGGTCAACCTGACCGACGACGGCTGCGGCAGCACCTGCACCGCGTGCACCACCAACGTCGCCTGATCAACGGGCTTTGAAAGGCCGGCCGGCGCCGCCACGACGGTCGGCGCCGGCCGGGCACCCCCGTCTCACCGAGGTGATCAAGTGAGCCGCTCCGTGGAGTCTTCTGCCTATCGGTCGATGGGCACCGCGCTTGTCCGCGCCGTCGCCCATCCGGCCATCGAGTTGCCCCCGTGGCCAGACCTGACCGAGCCCCGCCCCGACCTCGTGCCGTCCTGGGTTACCTGGCTACGACAGACCTGGGCCATCGACACCGTGGCCGAGGCGATCACGCTCTCGAGCCCGGTGCTCGCGGCGCAGGTCAGCAAGCTCTGCGCGGGTGAGACCGCTTCGGTACGCGAGACACGGCGGACGGTCCAGGCCGTCGTCCGGTATGCCCAGCGTCTGCTGGGTCGCCCCACGCCGTTCGGGCTGCTCGCGGGCGTGGCACCCGCTGTGTTCGGCTCGCGAGCACCTACCCGATGGGGCACAGCCCATCAGGCGATCGCCCGGGCAGGCGCTGGCTGGCTCACCGACGTGATCACCCATATCGAAAGCTGCCCGGAGCTGCTCTCCCGTCTCGTCGTGGTCGCGAACAGCACGCTGACGGTCCGCGACGACCGGCTGATCGTCCCCTACCAGCCGCAGCCTGGGCTCGACGGCCATCTGGGAGCGGCGGAGGTATCCCTACGCCATTCAGCGCCGGTACGGGCCGTCATTGCGGCAGCCCGCAGCCCGATCCGGGTGGAGGTCCTCGCCTCGCAGCTCCGTGGAGCGTTTCCGCAGGCGTCGGCAGCAGCCGTCACGGCGATGCTCACCCAGCTGATCGCCCACCGCGCCCTCATCACGAGCCTGCACGCTCCCAGCACGGAGCCGGACGCGCTCGGGTACCTGCTGAGCCAACTCGACGAGGCCGGCGACGGAACGGGTACGCCCGTCGCTGAGGTCATCGCCGCTCTCCGCGAGATCCATGCCGGGCTACGGCGGCACAACACGGCGCAGCCGGGCGACGCTCCAGCGGCCCGACGCCTGGTGGCCTCGCGGATGCGGAGTCTCGCGATCTCCGAGCACGAGCCGCTCGCCGTGGATCTCCGGCTGGACGCCTCGGTGACGCTCCCCGATCAGGTAGCCAGAGAGGTGGAACAGGCCACGCTGGTGCTGGCCCGGTTGAGCGCGTACCCCTACGGCACTGCCGCCTGGCGGGCCTACCACCAGCGCTTCTACGAGCGCTACGGAATCGGCTCGCTGGTGCCGGTGCGGGATGTGGTCGACCCGGACAGCGGCATCGGGCTGCCGGACGGCTACCCGGGCAGTCCCGCACCTGATCCTCGCTCACCGATGTCCCGCCGCGACGAGGCACTGCTGCAGATGGCACAGCGTGCGGCACTGGACGCCGCGACCGAGGTCGTCCTCGACGAGGCAACGATCGCGCAGTTGGACCTGGGACCGCAGCGGCTACGTCTTCCTCCGCACCTGGAGGCATGCGTACGGGTGCAGGCCGCCGACGGGAAGGACCTGGCCCGCGGCAGGTTCACGGTCGAGGTCACCTCCATCTCCCGGGCCGCTGGCGGGCTCACCGGCCGGTTCCTCAGTGTGCTGCGGCCGACCGACGCGGGATGGCTGGCCGCTGCCCTGAGCGAACTGCCCGCCGGCGACCGGGACACCGTCGCCGCCCAGGTGTCGTTCCCGCCACTGGATCCCGGGACCGCGCACGTCGCGCGCGCCGTTCAGGTGCTGCCAACGGTGATCAGCCTGGCCGAGCACCGCTGGCCCAGCCGATCAGTGCTCACCGCCGACGACCTGACCGTGGGTTGCGACGGCCGACGCCTGTACCTCGCGGCACCGGACCGGGGCCATCGGATCGAGGCGGTCGGCATGCACGCGCTGAACCTGCGTACCCACACTCCCCCGCTGGCCCGGTTCCTCATCGAGCTCGGGCGGGCCCAGTGTGCCCAGGTCACGGCCTTCGACTGGGGCGCCGCTGCCCGGACGAAGCTGCCCTTCCTCCCCCGGGTGCGCTACGGGCGGGCGATTCTGACGCCGGCGACCTGGCGGTTGGAGGCCGCCGAGCTGCCCGACCGGCACCAGCCCTGGTACGCCTGGGACGACGCCCTCGACGAATGGCGGGCTCGCCGGCGACTGCCGCGCCTGGTGCACCTGGTCGAGGCCGACCGTCGTCTACCGCTGGATCTCGACGAGTCGGCCCACCGCGTCCTGCTGCGCGCCCACCTGCTCACCTCGCCGCGAGCGGTCCTCGTGGAGGCCCCCACGCCGGAGGACCTCGGGTGGTGCGGCAGCCGCCCGCACGAGGTCATCGTCGCGCTGCATGCCACAGAGCCGCCACCCTGGCCGCCGTTGCCCACACCGACCCCGGCCCGGGTCATCGGACGCGATCAGGGGCAGAGTCCAGCCGCCTCGCGGATCCTGCTCGCGAAACTGTACGGAGACATCCGCCGTCAGGACCTGCTCCTGGCTGAGCACCTGCCCCGGCTGATCGCCGAGTGGGACGCCCCGCCCGACTGGTGGTTCCTCCGGTTCCGCGACCCGGACCAGCACCTACGGCTCCGCATCGCGCTGTCCAATGCCTCGGCGTTCGGGCCGGCGGCCGAGCGCGTCAGCGCGTGGGCCGACGACCTGCGACGGCGGGGCCTGCTGCGGGAGGTGCAGTACGCCACCTCCTACCCGGAGACCGGCCGGTGGGGATCCGGGCCCGCCATGCAGGCCGCCGAGGCGGTGTTCATCGCCGACTCCCACGCCGTACTCACGCAGCTGCGCCAAACGGTACGGCCGAGCCGGCAGGCGCTGGTCGCCGCGCACACCGCGGCCATCGCCGTCGCCTACACCGGCAGCCTCGAAACCGGAATGCGCTGGCTGGTTGACCACGTGCCCGCCACGGCACCCCAGCCGGTCCCCCGGCCGCTGTTCCGCGAAGCTGTCCGCCTCGCCCAGCCCGGTGGTGACTGGGCGGCGCTGCGTGCGGTCGCCGGAGGCTCCGCCATCGTCGACGCCTGGAAGAACCGGGACGTCGCCCTCGCCGTCTACCGGACCCACCTACCCGGCCCACACACCGACGGCATCGATTCTCACCGCGTCCTCGGCTCGCTCATGCATGCGCACTTCATCAGAGCAGTCGGCATCGATTTCGACGACGAGGACCAATGCCGCTACCTCGCCCGGGCCGCCGCCCTGGCCTACTTCGCCCGGAGCCGGTCATGAGCCTCGCGTACGAGAGCCACGAGTTGGCCGTCGCGGTCGCCGATCTCCTCGCTCACCCCGACGATCCCAGCCTGCCGATCCACCAACCCTGGTGGCGGCAGTCGCTCGCCCTCGGCGTACCCGGCATCGCCCTGCTGCACGTCGAACTGGCAGCGGCAGGGCTAAGACCGTGGCAACGCGCCCATCACTGGCTCGCCGCCGCTACCAGCGGCCCGGTAACGACAGGCCCCGACAGCCACCCCTTCCACGGCGCACCCGCGCTGGCGCACGTCCTGGCGAGCGCTGCCGTCCACCAGCCCGGCTCGTACGCCCGCGCGCTGGAGGGCCTCGACACGGCGATCGCCGCCGACGCGCGGCGCCGCGTGGCCGCTGCGCACGCCCGCATCGACGCCGGCGAGCTACCGGCTCTTGCCGAGTTCGACGCAATCCGAGGGCTCACCGGTGTCGGGGCGTACCTGCTGCACCGATCGTCCGGCGGGCAGGAGCTTTGCGCCGTACTCGAGTACCTGGTCCGTCTCACCTCTCCCCTGCACCGCGAGGGCGAGGTGCTGCCCGGCTGGTGGACCGGTAGCGGCCCCAACGGACGCCCCGACGAACGGTTTTCCGGTGGGCACGGCAACACCGGCATGGCGCACGGCGTCACCGGACCCCTGGCTCTGCTGGCACTCGCCGCCCTGCGCGGCGTCGTCGTGCAGGGTCAACTCACGGCGATCGCGACCATCTGCTCCTGGCTCGACCGGTGGCGCAGCAGCACCGACGCAGGCCCGATCTGGCCGTACTGGGTCACCAGGTCGCAGCTGCGCGCCGGCCGCGCGTCGCCGTCGAGCGCCCAGCGGCCGTCATGGTGCTACGGCACGGCCGGTCTGGCACGCGCGCAACAACTCGCCGCTCTCGCGACCGGTGACCTGGTCCGTCGCGTGGCTGCCGAACGCGCGCTCGCCCGCGCCCTGACCGACCGACGCCAGCTCGCCGCGACCACCGACCCCTCCCTGTGCCACGGGTACGCAGGCCTGGCCCACATCGCCCACCGCGTCGTCGCCGACGCTCTCCCCGGAAATGCGGCCCGCCTCAACGCCCGGGTCCCCCACCTGCTCAACCGGATCGACCCCGCGGCCGCCGGCCCTCGGCGTACGGCTGCTGCCCTGATCGACGACACGCCAGGCCCTGGATTGCTCGAAGGCGCCGCCGGAGTGGCACTGGCGGCGCTGAGCTGCAGCACCTCCTCCGCGCCGGGCAGCTCCTGGGACTCCTGCCTGCTCACCGCCCGACCTACCTCACGTGAGGATGTCTGATCCGATGCCGACACCTGCATGGCGGCAGTACACAGTCGAGTTCTCCACACCAGCCGCAGCCGAGCAGATCGCCGCCACCGTGCTCGCCCCCGCACTGGCTGCTGCTCAGGACGCCGGCGTCCTGCACGGCTGGTGGTACGTCCGCAAGTACCCCTCGTGGCGGTGGCGGTACGTCGCCGACGATCCCACCTCCCATCTCGTCGAGGATCTGCTGGAGACGCTCGCCGTCGACGACCGCATCGTCACCTGGACCCGAGGCCTCTACGAGCCGGAGTCGCTGGCCTTCGGCGGCGCGGCCGGCATGCACGTCGCCCACGACCTCTTCCATCAGGACAGCCGACAGCTGCTCCTTGGACCAGGCCTCGCCGAGTCGCCCACGCTCGGAAGACGCGAACTTGCCGTCGTGCTGTGCAGCACGCTGATGCGCAGCGCCGGCCTGGACTGGTACGAGCAGGGCGACGTCTGGACCAAGGTCGCCGAACTACGTCCCGCCCCAGCCCTACCCTCCGAAAGCGCCACCGCCGCCGCCCTGAGCCGGGCGATCAACCGACTGATGTCCGTGGACATCCGCAGCCTGAGCCGTCCCGGCTCGGACGGGCCGCTCGCGGGCTACGGCGCATGGCTCGACGCGTTCGAGGCAGCCGGTCAGGCCCTGGCCGACCTGGCACGGCACGGCCGCCTCCGACGGGGCCTCCGCGCGGTCATCGCCCACCACGTCATCTTCCACGCCAACCGAATGGGCCTGTCCGTACGCGACCAGTCCACCCTCGCCGCACTCGCGGTCAGGAACGTCTTCGATCCCATCAGGAGGAGCACCGTGTCCACCTCAACACCCATCCCGCCGACCATTAGCGTCGACGAGATGACCACGCACCGTGATCCCGCCGACCTGCGGTCCGAGCTCACCGACCGGCTGCGGGCAGAGAACATCATCCGGACGCCGGGCGTCGACGCCGCGATGCGGCAGACACCACGGCATCTGTTCCTGCCCGGCGTGCCGCTGGAGCAGGCGTACGCCGACGCACCGGTCTACACCAAGACCGACGGTCGCGGCGCCTCGATCAGCGCCGCCTCGCAGCCCCGGATCGTGGCCATGATGCTCGAACAGCTCGATGCCCGACCGGGCCACCGGATCATGGAAGCGGGTGCCGGTACCGGCTACAACGCGGCTCTCCTGGCCGCCATCGTCGGCGAGACCGGACGCGTCGTCACCATCGACGTCGACGACGACCTCGTTGACGGGGCCCTGAAACACCTTGCCGCCGCCGGCGTCGCCAACGTCGAAGTCGTCCACGGCGACGGCGCGCTCGGACACCCTGACGCCGCCCCGTACGACCGAATCATCGCCACCGTCGGTGCCTGGGAGACACCCACCACGTGGCTTGAGCAAGTCGCCCCGGACGGCCGCCTGGTCGTGCCGCTCCGCCTGCGCGGCGCCGCCTCCCGTTCGATCGTCTTTGAGCGGTACGAAGGTGGCTGGCGCGACGTCGGCAGCGAGCTGGCCGTCTTCATGCCGCTGCGCGGCATCGGAGATGATGCACGACGTCTCGTCACCCTCACCGACGAGCAGGACGTGACCCTGCAGGTGCACAAGGACCAGAGCATCGACGCGGCCGCTCTCGCTGGTGTGCTCGGGACCGAGCGGCACGAGGCGTGGACCGGCGTGATCTTCCCGCCCATGGTGTCGTTCGAATGGCTGGACCTGTGGCTGGCCTGCCGTCTCGACAACGCCATCATGCGGATGAACGTCAAACCCGAGGCCATCGAGCGCGGCACCGTCTCCCCCATGTTTCCGTGGGGAGCGATGGCCACCACCCACGGCGCCGACCTCGCGTACCTCACCCTCCGACCGGCGCCGCCGGCTGCCGACGGCAGCAAGCTGTACGAGGTGGGCGTCATCGGCCACGGCCCCTCCGGCGAGGGCCTCGCCCAGCACGTCGCCGACGAGATCCGCGTCTGGGACGCCGAATACCGCTCCCGGACCGTGCGCTTCGCGATCCCCGACGCGCCCGCCGTGGCGAACCCGTCGGCTGGACACTTCGTCCTCCCCCGCCCGCACCACCGCATCACCGTTACCTGGCAGTGACGATGGGCCCGACCAGCCACGTCCTGCGACGTTTCCCTCTTGTGGCCCGACCGCGGCCCGCCGCCAAGGCTCTGACCAGCCGCGTCGACGACCTGCGCGTCCTCGCCGAACGCGCCGATCGGGAGGGCGACCTGGCTGCGGCGTCTGCCGTCTACAACCAGGCTGCGCTGATCGCCTCGGACTGCGGCCAGCCCGACCTGGCCCGGCAGTGGTGCCACCAACATGCCGACGCGTACCTGCACGCCCTCCCCCTAGGCGCGCAGGACGCGCGGCATGCCCTCGAGCCGCTGGTCAACCTCGCCCGCCTGCAAATCAGAGACGGCAACGGCGACGCGGCTCTCGGGCTCCTCAACAACCTCTTCCAAGCTGTCTCATCCCGCACCGACACCCTGATCGACGGCCACCTGGTGCCGGCGAGCAGGCTGACCCGAACCGACGATGATCATCGCGAGGTACGGCAGTGGCTGTGGGGTGTGCTTCTCGCGGACGGGTCCCGCGCACTGACCGGCGCCGGCCGGTGGAAAGAGGCCTACGAGCACCTCCAGCGGCACAACGGCATCGGCCAACGGATGCTCGACGGGCGCCAAGTCGCGGTCATTGCCCACGCCACCTCCGGCGAGATTGAGCGCGCTCGCGCGATCATCACCGAGACGGTCCGCGGCGAGCCGTGGGAGGAGGCCGCCACCGCATGTCTGGCCTACCTGTGCGCCAGGGCCGGCGGCGAGCCGGATGGTGCCTACCTCGACACGCTGCTCCGCACCTACCGACGGCTAACGCCCACACCCAGCCTCGCCGTCTTTCACACCCGCCTCGGTCTCACGGTCCTGGACGCGGCGGGCGGAGTAGACCATCCGGGGGTACGAAGTCTGGCCGCAGACCTGATCGACCAAGCCCTCGCCTTTGGCGACGCCTACGTTGCCCGTGAACTCCTGAACCACCCCGGCATCTCTACCATCATTGGCGCCGAACGCAAGGCTGGGCTCGCCGACATCATGCAGGCGGGATTGACGTATGCCCAGCTGCCAAGCGTTGCTCGCGAGCGGCTGCTGCAGTCGCTTACTAGCAGCAAAGCGGCAATAGCCCTTTGCCTCCAAGAAGGTCGCATTGGTGCCGGCTGAGTACGACGTGCGGCGGTTGGCTCGGCTGCAATCCATGGTCACCCACCTCATGCGCGTGGGATCCGAATTGGTGGCATCTGCTACGGACTGCGCGACGCCGGAGGTCGCGGTGACGCACCCATTCGATACGATGGTGACCGTGAACTTGGAAGCGCTGTCGTGGATTGGCGGCATAACGGGGGCTGCGACGGGGATCCTGGCCCTCGCCGTAAGCGTGCACTTCACTCGGCGGGCGACCCAGGCGGCGGAGACTGCTGCAGCCTCGGCCAAGGAGACAGCAGGAATCGAGGCCGAACGCCGCCATGCCGAACTCACGCCCCACTTGACGGTGTCTGCGGTGGCACGTAATCAGGGCAGCAACCGAGTTGTTCTCACCCTCGCCCTCGAAGGACCGGCTGGCCTGCAAGGCTTGGACGAAGTCGCAGTCCGGATACGGAGCGATCAGCCACCGACTTCCCTTTTGGCAGGAAGTCCAAGTCAGGAACAGATGGACGATACGGTTTGGGGACCGTACCGGCTCGTCCCTGGCATTGACCGCTCGGACAAGATCGGAAAGAGCGCAGCTATCTTTGCGTTGCGGCGCGGCGAGCGACACAAGCTCGAACTCGAACCGAGCCTGGCGCCAGGGTGGACGAACGCAGACGCTTGGACGATTCGATACGACGAGTCGCCAATCCAGCTTGAAATTCTGTGCAAGCGAGCCGACAGCAAGCCTTGGACCATTCTGATGGAGGTTGAACAGCCGCAGGCCAAGTTCGATGTTGCGGCGGACCAGACGTCGAGCGGATCAATAATAATCGGATTTACCAATGTCGGCAGCGCGCCAGCCAGCAGGGTGAAATTTATAGACAGCACTGGAAGTGAGCCTCATCTTGAGGGAGTCGCAACCGACATCGTGCGACCGGGAGAAACAACACAGCAAGTGTGGATTACCAACACTTTCGGGCATACGACCGAGTGGGTGGAGCTGTCATGGACCGACATGCGTGGCGCACATCAGTCGCTGAAGGCGCGTCTTCCCCTGTAGCCAATCGCACTAAGTCTGATCGCACCGGAAGAAGTGGGCGCGCCAGGATCATGTTTCGCCTTAAGTCGCCAACCAACTGTTTAGTAAGGCGGCAAATATCTGCGGATGGCTGAGGCCCACACACGTCCTCTGGCGCCCGGCGCCACGCCTGCCACACAGCATGCGCCCCGCCCGACAGGATCGATAACGACGCCCGATTAACCAAGCCGAACTCTCCGTGCCCGAAAGCCAGCCCACAGAGGCATTAAGCGCCTGACGCAAATAAGGACTCACTTTAAGTAAGCCTAACAGCCAATCCTCAGAATTCGCGGATTTACGTGCTCAACCCGGGTATCGTTCGGTTCGGCCGCCGCAACTACAGACTCCCGGATTTTCGCCAGTGAAGGAGTCGAGGGCGGGGCCTCCCAATCCCAGTTCTGATATTCGTCGCGGCGGATCAGATCAACCAGAACTCCGTCCCCATCCCGAGTCAGCACCATTCCTTCGTCAAGGCGGTACAGCGGATCGAGCTCCCCTCGAACCGCCTCGATTACTAGGTTCGCACTACGGGAAAGCTCGCATGTCAAAAACCATACAGTGACCGCATTTATGTTTGTCTCACGAAGGAGCCTCTCATACTCGACGGGGTCCCATCTGCCAAGTTGCTTATACGGTCGCGCCAAGCGCCAGCCTGAGTTAACCTTCTCGAAAACATCCTCAGCAAGAGTGGACAGCAGAGCTTGCACAACCGCAAAGTGACGCTCGAAGGCGATGCGCACCCGCGGGAATTCTGGCGACCATGAACGCGAGAGTAACCAACTGCCGAGACCCAGCAGTCGTTGCAGGCGATCGTCTTGAATGCTGGGAATTACTTGATTCAGGCCGAACGTAAGATTAGTCCATTCATTCGGGTCATCGATGCCGAGTCTCCGTTCCCAAACCGCCAACTGCGCGAGTATATGCTCTTCAAGCTTCTGGCGGCGCTGCTCACCGAATCCACGACTCTGGCGAACTTGAAACTCATGCTCTTCCTTCATCGCCAAGAGCCGGTCGATAGGCCAACCCTTCCCGCACTCCTTGTCGATGATGGTATGGTGCGTCGGGCACAACAAGATCAGGTTGGCGTAACCATCGAGCTGGTCCTCGGAATATGTTGGGTCATGTCGCGGACCTCCAACCTTTGAGGATCGAATATGCGCCTCCTCTCCCAAGATCAGTCCTTGCGTTGCGAGGACGCCAGCTTCTTCATCGCCCGCGATGGCCGTGAGGGATTGATTGCACCCCGGCCAGGCACAAGAATCTCCGGCCCGACCCCAGAGCAGCTTACGAGCAAGGACGCTGATTCCCATGAGCGGTATTATCGCACGAGCTCGAACGGGTTGGTAGAGTGACTATTTACTCTGTTCCGATCTACGGCTGAGTACGGCTGATAAACGCACTAAGAGCGTGTTTGAGAAGGTCTGTTGTGGACGGCGTGGTGGCATGACTTCCACCGGCGAGACGGGCAGGGTGGCGCGGTGTCTGCACGCCGTGGCT
>NZ_JBSGDY010000161.1:0-14571 GCF_053602615.1 Micromonospora sp. NPDC004336 | reverse complement strand
CGCCGCCATCTGGCACAACCGGACCACCGGACAGCCCCTGACCAGGTCACTGATCGCCTACGACCACTGACCAGGATTAGGACTTACTCGTCTAGACCTGGGCGCCGTTCCAGTGCAGGTCGCCGTCGGGCCACCGGGCGAACGGCTCGGTCACCGGCAGCACGAACCAGCCGTCACTGCTGTCCACCACCCGGGCCGGGTCCTCGACGTCAAGCGGGCAGTAGAACGAGCGGGTCGGTGGCAGCTGCTGCCACCCGATCGAGCGGTAGTAGCCGCGGACGGGCTCGTTGCAGCCGAGCAGCCCGAACGGGACCGCCAGCTCGTCCAGCGCCGCCGCGATGCCGGCGCCGAGCTGCCGGCCGATCCCGGAACCCTGCCGGTCGGGGCGTACCGCAACCAGCCCGACCACGGCCACCAGTTGCTCGACCGTCCGGTCGGGACGGACCACTTGGATGAAGCGACGCAGCACGCCGGCATGGGCGGCGACCCCGGTGTCGTCGTTGATCGTGACCCGCAGCTCGGGCCGGGCGCCCGCCCAGCTCCGCCGCCCCTCGAAGGCGCCCGGATAGGTCGGGAACGCCGCGCGGAGGGTGGCCGCGATCTGCGCGTGCCCCGCCGGGTCCAGTGCGCCCTCCCGGTAGATGGTCCAAGGTGTCATGCGGCCACGATAGGCGTCCGACGGCCCGACCGCCCGGCGCGAGATCCCCGTCTGCCGTTGGCTAACCAGCGTTGCCCGGTGGCGACGTATGCCGAATGCTGGCGAGGCCGTCACCGGGACGGGCGACGACGGGAGCGGGGTGGGATGACCGATCGGGTAGGTGCCGAGGAGCTGCGCCGGGCCGAGCGCCGGCTCCAGGCCGCGCAGCTCGCCAGCGACGTGGCCTGCCTGGACGCGTTGCTCGACGACCGGCTCGTCTTCACCGGGCCGGACGGCGGACGACACTCCAAGGAGGACGACCTGCGCGTGCACCGCAGTGGCCGACAGGTGCTGACCACGGTGGCCGAGGAGGAGCTGACCGTCCTCGTCACCGGGCCCACCGGGGTCACCTGGTTTCTCGGCAGGGTGGCGGGCAGCGTCGACGGGTCGCCGTTCGACGTCCGGATGCGCTACACCCGCACCTGGGTGCGGGACGACCGGCACGGGTGGCGGGTCATCGCCGCGCACGCCAGCGTCGTCTGACGGCGACGCGTG
Organism: Micromonospora sp. NPDC004336; assembly: GCF_053602615.1. NCBI lineage: Bacteria > Bacillati > Actinomycetota > Actinomycetes > Micromonosporales > Micromonosporaceae > Micromonospora > Micromonospora sp. NPDC004336. The sequence continues at coordinate 13,379 of NZ_JBSGDY010000161.1, read as the reverse complement.
CCGACCGCCGGGCCCTCCCCGCGCATCGCCAGGGCCCGCGACGCGATCGGCACCCGCAGCCCGCCGAACAGGCGCTAGTTGACCACCAGGAGGCCGGACAGCAGGACGCCCCGGGCCAGGTTGAGCACCCCGTCGCAGCCGGGGAAGCCCGTACGGACGCAGGCGCCCGCCGCCCGCCGCCCGAACAGGTACGGGGCGATGCTGTACGGCACCTCGGCGCTGACCGTCTCGCCGGTCTCGACGTGCACGAAGTCCAGCCCGACGTCGTCGGCCTTCACGTACTCCTGGAGGATGAAGCCGCCCCGCCCGACGGCCCGGGTCAGCCCGGCGCGCCACGCGTCGGCGTCGGTCTCCCGGCCGATCAGCACGTCCACCCCGGCGGAGCCGTCCGCCGGCTTCGCCACCAGGTCGTGCCGGTCGGCCAGCGCCCGGTCGAGCAGGTCCGCCGTCAGCGACCAGGTCCGCGGCACGTACCGCTGGACGAGATCGCGGTCGGCCGGGGCCAGCGCGTCGGCGTCCTCCCAGAGCCAGGCGAAGGCGCGCTTGTTGGCGATCAGCCACGCCGCCGCCGACACCCACATCGGCACCGTCCCCGCCGCCAGGCCCGCGTCCAGGGCGTCCACCCCGGCGCTCGGGGTGACCCGGTTGGGCACGAAGAGGCGGAACACCCCGTCGACCGGGGCGCCGCCGGCGACCAGCCGCTTCCGGTCGTCGAGCGTGACCTGTGAGACCGGGGCGATGACCAGGTCCAGGCCGAACGCGGCGGCCCGCTCGACCACCGGCGACAGCAGCCGGATGAACCGCTGCGGGTCGTCCAGGCCCGGGTACTCGGCGTCGAAGTCGATGAGCATGGCGACCCGGGCGCCCTCGGGCAGGCCGAGCCCGGCGCGGATCGCGGCGAACCGCTGGTCCACCGCCGAGGGCGCCGCCGACAGCCGGACCCGGTCGGTGAGGCCGCGCCGCCGGTAGACGTCGACGAAGCGGCGCACGGTGGTGTCCGCGTCGAACGCCCCACCGAGGCTGCTGTCGATGTTGTACTCCACGAACCGGGGCACCCCGCCGGAGAGCAGCACGTCCGGCCGGAACGCGGCCAGCAGCGCCTCGGTCAGCGGCTCGTCGTCGTCGAGCAGCCGGGTCTCGCCGTCGGGCACGTTCAGCAGCCGGCGCAGCTCGCCCGCTGTGGCGGCCCGCCGCCGGCACGCCTCGAAGACGAGCTGGGCGATCCGGTCGCAGACGGCGTTGAGCACGCCCAGCGAGGTCTCGTCCATCACGGGCGGCCGGGCCAGCCGCCACTGCTTGTTGTACGTGGCCCGACCGTCGAAGACGTCCCGCCAGGACTCGGCCCCGGCGGCCACCATCTCGGCGCGCACCGGCGCGGGCAGGTCCAGCCACGCCTGTGCGGCGGAGGGCCAGCGGTAGTCGGCGTCGATCACTTCAACCGTCCTTCACGACGTGTTCGATGGCGGCCAGGAGTTGCTCGCGGCCGGGCTGCACGGCCCGGTCCAGCGCGGGGGCGAACGGCAGCACCGCACCGTCGGGGCGGGTGACGCGGCGCGGCGGCGCGACCAGCCGCACCCGCTCGACCATGGTCGCGACGATCTCCCCGGCGACGCCGCAGGAGCGGTTGGAGTCGTCCACCACCACCAGCCGCCCGGTGCGGGCCACCGACTCGGCGAGGCCGTCCCAGTCGAACGGGTACAGCGTGCGGGGGTCGAACACCTCGACCGACACCCGGTCGGCCAGCTCCTCGGCGACGGCGAGGGCGTCGTGCACGAGGTGCCCGACCGCGACCACGGTCACGTCGTCGCCGAAGCGGTGCACCCGGCCCCGGCCCAGCGGCACCGGGGCCAGCGCCGCGAAGTCGACGTCGTCGCGGACGTCGAGCGCCCCCGCCGGGGCGAAGACCACCACCGGGTCGTCGCAGCGCACCGCCGACACCAGCAGCCCGTACGCGTCGGCGGGGGTGGCCGGCACCACCGTGGTCACCCCGACGTGGGCGAAGAGGCTGTACGGGTGGTCGGAGTGCTGCCCCGCCCAGCCCGTGCGGGAACCGGAGCCGGGCACCAGGTAGGTGACGGGCGCGGCGCACTGCCCGCCGGTCATCAGCGGGAACTTGTGGGCGTGGTTGACGATCTGCTCGAAGACCAGGAACAGCAGCGACGGGATCTGGAACTCCACCACCGGCCGCATCCCGGCCAGCGCCGCCCCGGTGGCGAAGCTGGTGAACGCCTGCTCCGACAGCGGCGTGTCGAGCACCCGGTCGGGACCGAACCGCCGGAACAGCCCGGCGGTGACGTTCGAGGCGGCCACCCGGATGTCCTCGCCGAGCAGGAACACCGACTCGTCGCGGGCCAGCTCGTCGGCGAGGGCCCGGGTGAGCGCCTTGCGGTAGGACAGTCTGGGCATCTACCCACCTCCGGTGCGGGCGGTCAGCCCGCTGGCGTACAGGTGCGCGAGGGCGTCGGCCGGGTCCGGTTCGGCGCCGGCGAGCGCGAACTCGACGGCCGCCGCCAGGGTGGCCTCGACCTCGGCGTCGACGTCGGCCCGTACGGCGGCGGGCAGCCGGGCGCCCTGGATGTCCACCGGGTCGCGGGCCCGGCCCCGGGCCACCTCGTCGGGCGGGCGGTAGTCGAGGCGTACCGCGTGTTCGAAGGTGTGGTGGGCGTCGAACCGGTAGGTGCGGGCCTCGATCAGCTCGGGGCCGCCGCCGGCGCGCATCCGGTCGACGGCGGCCGCCGCGACGTCGCGTACCGCCTCGGGGTCCTGGCCGTCGACGACGGCGGCCGGGATGCCGAACGCGGCGGCGCGGCCGGGGATGCTGCCGGCGACCGCGCCCGCGACGGGCATGGTGGTGGCGTAGCCGTTGTTCTCGCAGACGAACAGCACCGGCACCCGCCACAGCGCGGCCAGGTTGAACGCCTCCAGCAGCATCCCCTCGTTGACCGCGCCGTCGCCGAAGAAGCTCACCCCGACGGTGTCGTCGCCGCGGCGGCGGCGCGCCCACACCGCGCCGGTGATGATCGCCCCGGACGCGCCGACGATGGCGTTGGCGCCGAGCACGCCGACGCCGAAGTCGGCGGCGTGCATCGAGCCGCCCCGGCCGGCGTTGAGGCCGGTGACCCGGCCGCAGAGCTCGGCGAGCATCCGGGCCGGGTCGGCGCCCTTGGCGAGCACGTGCCCGTGCCCGCGGTGGGTGCCGGCGACGACGTCGTCGGCACCCAGGGCGGCGCACACCCCGGCGGCGATCCCCTCCTGCCCGAGGTACGGGTGGATGCCGCCGACGATCTGCCCGGAGCGGACCAGCTCGATGGCCCGCTCCTCGAACCGGCGGATCAGCCGTACCGTCCGGTAGAGCCGGACCGGGTCGGCGTCGGTCACCGGCCGCGGCCCTCCTTGACCGCGGCGAGGATGTCGTCCCACAGCTTCGCCCGGGCGGCGAGCGCGGTGTTGACGGTGTCCGCGCACTCCTGCCACCTGACGTCGTCGTCGCCGCACAGGTCGGCGAGCATCTGCATCGCCATCGGGGTGTGCTGCTCGCCGTCGACCTCGATGTGCCGTTCCAGGTAGTCGACGAACGTGTGCAGCTTGCGGCTGCGCTCGTTGACGGCGACGACCTGGGTGAACATGTCGGGGATCAGGTCCTCCCGGCCGAAGGCGAAGGCCGCCGCCTGGCAGTGCACGGGGGTGGTCTCGATGATCCGCCAGGTGGTGGCGGCGAACGCCGCCGACGGCGCGGGCACGCCCGCCTCGGCCAGCGCCTCGGCCACCGGCCGGCCGGCCCGCAGCAGGTCCACCAGCCGGTCCACGGCCGTGGTGTCGGCGCCGGCCTCCCGCATGCCCCGCACGTAGAGCTCGAAGTGGCTGATGTGGCCCTCGCCCAGCTCGTCGCTCTCCTCGACCATCACGATGTCGTTGATCAGCCGGCGGCTGCCGGTCGGCCCGGTGGGGATCCACGGCACGGTGACGCAGGTGAGCTGCCGCTGCAACGACTTCAGCAGGGACATGAAGTCCCAGACGGCGAAGACGTGGTGCTCCATGAAGGTGACCAGCGCCTCGTGGGTGTCGAGGGCGGCGTAGAGCGGGTGCCGCACGACGGCCTCGCGGCGGTCGGTCACCGCCTTCTCCAGCCGCTCGATGCCCGGGTGGGTCTTCCCCCAGTCGTAGCGTGACATGTCAGCCTCCCTGCGGGGCGCGGTGGCGCCAGATGACGGGGCAGTACTCGGGGTCGGCGTAGTCCGGCCGACCGTCGGGGGTGCGGCGCACGAGCACGTCGTGGTTGTACGCGGCGAGCGTGCCGTCGGAGAGGGGGAACTCCCGCCAGGCGTTGTCGCCGTCCTGCAGGTGCAGCGAGATCGCCCGGCGCGGGCGGCCGCTGACGTTGGCGCCGCTGCCGTGGTAGGTGCGGCAGTGGTGGAAGCTCATGTGCCCCTTGGGGATCACCATCGGCACCTTGCGGATCTGGGCGCCGTTGTGGGCCGCGTTCTCGGCGAGCATCTCCTCCAACTGGTCGCGGTCGCGCTCGGCGAAGTGGCGCACCACCGTGTCGTCCGCGCCGATCTCCTTCCACCGGTGCGAACCGTCGACCATCGTGATGGTGCCCATCTCCTCGCCGCAGTCGTGCAACGGGATGAACGCGGTGAGCATGTTCTCCGACGACGACGACGCCCAGTAGTGCTTGTCGAAGTGCCAGGGCACGATGTTGGACGGCTCGCCGGAGATCGGCGGCTTGTAGATCAGCGTGGACTGGAAGACGCGGATCTCGGTGGCCCGCGCGAGCCGGGCCGCGACCGCGCCGATCAGCGGCTTGCGCAGGATCGCGCCGAGCCCGTCGTGCTCGTGGTGGACGTAGTCGTTGTGCCGCTGCACCTCACCCTTCGACGGCTCCCAGTAGGCGAGCTTCGGCGGGCGCACCGGCAGGCGGCGGTCCCGCTCGCCGGCGTAGTAGCGCTCGGACGCCGCCGTGAGGGCGTCCACCTCGTCGTCGGTGAGCAGCTTCTTCGACAGGTACCAGCCGTGCTCGGCGTAGAAGGCGACGTCCTCGTCGGACGGGAGCAGCGCCTCCTCCTCGGCGGTCAGTGTCGGCTCGAACTCGGTCGTGGTCACGCCCGCACCTCCTGCGGTGTCGCGGCCGCGGCGGCGAGGGTCGCCCCCGCCGCGGCCAGTTCCCGTTCCTTGGCCTCGTAGAGCGCCTTGATGTTGCCGCTGCCGAACGTCCGCGCCCCGCGCCGCTCGATCAGCTCCAGGAAGAGCGTGCGGCGCACGTGCATGGACTCGGTGAAGATCTGCAGCAGCTGCCCGCCGTGGTCGCGGTCGACCAGCACGCCGAGGTCGCGCAGCCGGTCCAGCGGCGCGTCCACCCGGCCGACCCGCGCCTCCAGGGCGTCGTAGTAGCTGCGGGGGGTGCCGGCGAAGCGCACGCCCCGCTCGGCGAGCGCGCCGACGGCGGTGACGATGTCGTCGGTGCGCAGCCCGAGGTGCTGCACCCCGGCGCCGGCGTGCTGGTCGAGGAAGGCGTCGATCTGCCCCGGCCGCCGGCCGCGGTCCGGTTCCAGCAGCACCAGGGTGACCCGCCCCGACGGGCTCTGCACCACCTTGGAGTTCATGGCCTGCCCGGCGACCTCGATGTGCTCGGCGAAGATCTCCGCGAAGCCGAACACCTCCCGGTAGTGCCCGACGGTCTCGTCGAGCTGGCCCGGCGGCACGCAGACCGCCAGGTGGTCGATCTCGGCGAGCAGCTTGTCGTCGCTGCCGCCGGCCGGGGGCGTCATCTCGACCGCGCCGGGCAGGAACTCGCCCCGGTCGCCGCGCCGGGACACCAGGCGGTGCAGCACGTCGCCGAAGCCGCCCACCTCGGCGGTCACCACCTCGGCGTCCGCGCCGGTGTGGGTGGTCGGCGGCGTCACCCCCGCCGCCCCGCGACCGACCAGCTCGGCGTACGCGGCGGCCGCGTCGTCGACCTCCAGCGCCACCACCGCGATGCCGTCGCCGTGCCGCTGCACGTACCGGGACGCGGGATGCTCGGCGGTGAGCCCGGAGGTCAGCACCATCCGGACGTCGGCGTGGCACAGCAGCAGCGACCGCTGGTCGGCCAGCCCGGTCTCGGGCCCGCCCTGGCCGCACAGGTGGAAGCCGACCGCCCGGCCGAAGTAGAAGGCCGCCTGCCGGGCGTCGCCCACGTAGAGTTCGATGTGGTCTATCCCACGGATGTCCATGTCCTCAGCCCTTTCCACGGTTCCCCCGTGGTTGCCGCCCGGGCGCGCTCCGCCCGGGGTGGAGCGGTTGTCTCAGGCCCTCGGCCGGGCGGCCCGCGCGAGCAGCAGGCTCACGTTCTGGCCGCCGAAGCCGAAGGAGTTGGTCAGCGCGTACCCGGTGTCGGTCTCCCTCGGCTCCTTGCGGACGTGGTCCGCCGGGCACGCCGGATCCGGGTCGTCGAGGTTGTGCGTCGGCGGGAGCAGGCCCCGGCCCAGCGCCAGCGCGGTGGCCGCCGTCTCCAGCACCCCGGAGGCGCCGAGCAGGTGGCCGGTGAGCGCCTTGGTGGAGCTGACCGGCACGCCGCCGACGCCGAACACGTCGGCCAGCGCCGTGGTCTCGGCGATGTCGCCGAGCTTCGTGCCGGTGCCGTGCGCGTTGACGTAGCCGACCCGCGCGGCGGGCACGCCGCCGCTGGCCAGCGCCCGCCGCATGCACTCCGCCGCGCCGGCGCCGTCGGGCCGGGGGGCGGTCGGGTGGTACGCGTCGGTGGTCGCCCCGTACCCGGCGACCTCGGCGTAGCCGGTGACGCCCCGGGCGGCGGCGTGCTCGGCGCGTTCCAGCACCAGCAGGGCCGCGCCCTCGGCGAGGACGAACCCGTTGCGGCGGGCGTCGAACGGCCGGCTCGCCGCCGTCGGGTCGGCCCAGCCCCGGGCCAGCGCCCGGGCGTTGCCGAAGGTGTCGGCGAAGGTCGGGAACAGCGGCGCCTCGCTGGCCCCGCAGAGCACCACGTCGGCCTCCCCGGCGCGGATCAGCCGGACGGCGTCGGCGACGGACTGGGCGCCGGAGGCGCAGGCCGTGCCGACCGAGGACGTGTAGCCGCGGATGCCGTGCCGGATGGCGATCCGCGCCGCCGGCATGTTCGGCAGGATGCCGGTGAGCAGGTACGGGCTGACCGCCGCGCGGCCCCGCTCGGCGCGGGCCAGCACCTGCGACTCCAGGGTGGCCATCCCGCCGACGCCGCCGACGATCACCCCGACGCGGCCCGGGTCCACGTCCCGGCCCACCTCGATGCCGGCGTCGGCGAGCGCGTCGGCGGCGGCGAGCAGGGCGAGCACCACGATCCGGTCCAGCACCCGGGTCTCCGGCCCGGAGGCGACGGTGCGCGGGTCGACGTCCGGGAGCAGGCCGGCGACCTCCAGCGACGGCGCGGCGGGGTGCCCGTCGGGCGGCCGGGTCAGCCCGGAGCGGCCGGCGCAGAGCGCGTCGAACGTGGCCTCGACGCCCCGGCCGACGGGGGTGAACAGCCCCATCCCGGTGATGACGGCGGTCACGACGGCGACTCGGTGAGATAGCGCTCCCGCAGCGCCACCTTGCGCACCTTGCCGGTGACGGTGACCGGGATGTCGGCGGGGCGCACCGGCACCACCCGGCGCAGGGTCGCGCCGACGTCGGGCCCGAGCGCCGCCCGGACCCGCTCGGTGCGGTCGGCGTCGTCGTCGGCGCCGGCGGCGAGCTCCAGCAGCACGTCGGTGGACACCCGACCGCCCTCGGCGACGATCACCACGGTGCAGTCGGTGACGTCGGGGCAGGCGGCGAGGATCCGCTCCTCCGACAGCGCCGTGTAGAACCGCCGCCCGTCGCCCGCGTCGACGGAGTCGACGGCCCGGTCCATGTGGTAATAGCGCCCGTCGGCGTCGGCGTACACCAGGTCCCCGGTGAGGTACCAGCCGCGCTGGCGGAACCGGTGGGTGGTGACCGAGTCGTTCCAGTAGCCCCGGAACAGCGACGGCGAGTCGACGCCCAGCCAGCCCACCTCGCCGGTCGGCACCGGCTCGCCGTCGGCGTCGAGCACCGCCACCCGGGCGAACCGGTAGGGCCGGCCGATGCAGCGGCCGTACCGGTCGGTGTCGGTGCGGTGGGTGATGTGGAACATCGAGTGCCCCATCTCGCTGGAGCCGAGCCCGTCGATGAAGACGGAGCCGGGCACCCGGGTGACCCCCTCGCGGGTCATCGTGTCGCGGGAGCCGACCGCGACGAGCCGGCGCACGTGCGGCTCGTGCGAGCAGTCGCCGGTGTTGAACCACAGCGACACCGAGTCCAGGTCGTACGCGGACAGGTCGAAGCGCGCCAGCTCCGCCCACGTCACCGAGAAGCCGAACACGCCGTCGGGGCGCCAGCGCTGGATCGCGTCTAGCACCCGCTCGCCGCCCTGGTCGGAGAGCAGGAACATCTCCGCGCGGTTGCCGAGCGCCTGGTTGACCATGAGCACGGTGGCGGTGTGCGGGGCGGGCAGCGCGTTGAGGATGCGGCTGGTGCCCTGCGCCTGCGGCATGGTGAGCAGGTGCCGGGTCGCGGCGAAGAGGCTCGCGTGCGAGTGCAGCACCGCCTTCGGCACGCCGGTCGTGCCGGAGGTGTGGGTGATGACCACCGGGTCGTCGGCGTGGTGCCGGTAGTGCGCCGGCGCGGCGGCCGGGTCGCCCGTGCCCGCCTCGGCGGGCGTGCCGAGGAGCGGCACGCCGAGGTCGTGCCCGGCCAGCAGCGCGGTGTGCGCGTCGTCGGCGAGCACCCCGACGCCGCGCAGCCGGCGGACGTACTCGGCGGCGATCTGCGGGCGCAGCCTGCCGTTCATCAGCGCCGGGATCGCGCCGAGGCGGGCCAGCGCGAGGAAGCTGAGCACCATGTCGGCGGCGGCGGTGGCCCAGACGGCGACCGGGTCGCGCGGCCTGACGCCCCGCTCGTGCAGCCACGCGGCGCGGGCGGCAACCCGTTCGTCGAGCCGGCCCAGGGTCAGCGGCCGCTCGGCCGGGTGGCCGTCCACGGCGGTGTCGAAGGTGAGCCCCGGCCCGTCCGGGTCGGCGCCGTGCGCCAGCACCCGGGCCAGCACGTTGCCGGCGCCGATCCGCTCGTCGGCGGCCAGCCTCCCCCGTAGTCCCCTCGTCCTCACGGTGTGTCTCCTCCCCCCAGCAGCACCGCGACGGCCCGGGTGCCGGGCGCGCCGTCGGCCCCCGGGTCCCGCGCACCGCCGTCGTCGGGTGCCTGTTCGATCAGGACCAGCAACGCCCGGTCGGCGTCGCCGTCGTGCAGCAGCAGGTCGACCGCCGCGATCCCCTCGTCGCGCGGGTCGCCGGTCGGCGCGAGGCAGACCACCGGCCCGCCCAGCCCCCAGCGGGCGGCCACGTGCCCGGCCACGCTGTTGGGCACCGACTGGAAGAAGAACAGCGGGCCGGGCCGGCCGCCGGCGGCGACGGTGGCCCGCACGTGCGCCGCGCCGGCCCGGTCCCCCGCCGCGCTGACGAGCACGACCGCGGTGCGCTCCCCGTCGGGCGCCGGCCGGCCGCCGTACGCCCGGGTCAGGCAGCGCTCGGCGACCGCCGCGACCACCGGCGGGAAGTCGGAGTGCACGAACCCGGGCACCGGCGGCGGCGCGCCGTCGCCCGGCTCCGGCCAGGCCGACTCCGCCAGCACGGCGGGCCCGGCCGACTCCGCCGACGCGGCAGGCCCGGCCGACTCCCCCAGCACGGCGGGCCCGGCCGACTCCCCCAGCACGGCGGGCCCGGCCGACTCCCCCAGCACGGCGGGCCCGGCCGACTCCACCGGCGCGGCGGGCCGGGCGGTGGCGACGCCGGCGGCCCCGTGCCCGCTCACGCGGCACCCACCAGCAGGGCGGTGTTCGCGCCGCCGAAGGCGGCGTTGAGGCTCAGCGCGTACCCGGTGGTGGCCGGGCGGGGCGCGTCGCGGATGACGTCGACGGGGCAGGCCGGGTCGCGGCCCGCCCAGCCGGCGTTGACCGGCAGCTTCCGGTGCCGCAGGGCGAGCACCGTGACCACCAGCTCCAGCAGCCCGGAGGCCTCCAGGGCGTGCCCGTGCAGCGCCTTGGTGGAGCTGACCGGCACCCGGTCCGCCGCCGCGCCGAACGCCACGCGCAGCGCCGCCGCCTCCGAGGCGTCGCTGTGGCCGGTGCCGGTGGCGTTGGCGTTGACGTACCCGATCTCCTCCGCCGCCAGGCCGGCCCGGCGCAGCGCGGCGGTGACCGCGCGGGCCAGGCCGCGACCGCCCGGCTCGGGCCGGCAGGGGTGGAACGCGTCCCCGGCCCGGCCCCAGCCGAGCAGGTCGGCGACCGGCGTCCGGGCGACGGCCGCGGCTTCGAGCACCACCGCGGCGACCCCGTCGCCGAGCAGCAGGCCGGTGCGCCCGGCGCTGAACGGGCGCACCGCGCCGTCGGTGGCCAGCGCGCGGCCGGCGTCGAAGAGGGCGTACTGGTCCGGCTCGACCAGGTAGCCCGCGGCGACCACCACCCGGTCGGCGTCGCCGCGCCGGATCAGCGCGGCGGCGTCGGCCACGGCGCTGCTCGCCGAGACGCAGGCCGTGGTGTACGCCCGGGTCGGCCCGGTGAGGCCGGTCCGCGCGGCCAGGCCGGTGGTCAGCGCCGGCACGTGCGCGCCGCCGTGCACGGCCAGCAGCAGGGCGGTGCCGGCCCGGCGGCCGGCGTCTAGACCCGCGGCCCGGCAGGCGGCGTCGACCGCCTCGGCCAGTTCTTCGGCCAGGTCGCCGACGTCGGGCAGGGTGGCGGCGGCGTCGACCCGGCGTGAGGCCGTGTCGAAGCGGTCCACCGGCCGGAACGCGGGGGTACCGGCCAGCGCGCCGGCGAGCTGCGCGTCGGCGCCCCGGCCGAGGGCGCTGGTCGCGTGGACGCCGGTGAGCTGGACGGCCGTCCGCTCAGCCATCGGCGGCGGCGGTCAGGGAGGTCCGGAAGACCGCCAGGGCGTCGTCGACGGTGCGGATGCCGGCGAGCTGGTCGTCGGTGAGGTCGAGCTGCCGCTCGTAGCGCTGCTCCACGAGGTGGACCAGCCAGGCCAGCTCCATCGAGCCGATCCGGTCGCCGACCTCGGCGGCCGGCTTCTCGGTGAGCTCGGCGAGCATCGTCACCAGGTCAGCTCGCCCCAGGTCGGGCTGACCGGCCATCAGGAGTTGTCGCTCGTCGCCCCGGCGACCCGGTCGGCGACCATCGTGGTGAACTCGCCGACCGTCATCAGGGCCAGCTTCTCCGACTCGTCGTCGGCGAACTTGAGCCCGTAGCGGTCCTCCACCCGTACGGCGAGGTCGGCCAGGGCCAACGACTCCAGGTCCACCCCGGACGGGCCGAGGGTGGTGTCGTCGTCGAGGTCCTCGACGTCGTAGTTCATGTCCTCGAGCTGCTCGACGACGAAGGCGCGGATCTCGGCTCGCATGGTTAACCTCTTTCTGTGAACCAGTTACCGGTGCCCGGTCGGGACACCGTGTACGTCTGGGTGGGCCGGGAGGACGGCGGTCGGCCGGCCCCGGCCGGGCCGCTGCTGCGGCGGGCGGGCGCCACGCTGCTCGGCGGCGCACGGGCGCGGATCGTGGTGGAGCGCGGCCCCGACGGGCGACCCGTCGTCGCGGCGTCGGGGGCGGACGGTCGGGTGGAGCTGCCGGTCAGCGTGAGCCGCACCGACGGGCTGGTGGTGGTCGCCGCCCGCCCGGCCGGCCCGGTCGGGGTCGACGTGGAGCGGGTGCGCCGGCTGCCCGCCGTGGCGCTGGCCCGCCGGTGGTACGCCCCGGCCGAGGCGTCCTGGCTGGCGGGGCGGCCCGCCGACGGCCGGGTGGCGGACTTCCTGCGGCTGTGGACCGCGAAGGAGGCCGTGGGCAAGGCGCTCGGGGTGGGGCTGCGCGGCGGCGGCCTGCGCCAGCGGATGCCGGTGCCCGTCGACCCCGGCGGGCCACGGGCGGCCGGCGGCGAGGTCCGGCTGCGGCCGGTTCCCGGCGGCGCGGGCCTGCGCGTCGGGCATCCGCCGGTGGGCGGCGGACTGGTCCTGGCGGTCGCGGTGCGCGCCGCCGACGCGGCGCCGGTCGAGGTGGTCGTCGTGGCGGACGGGCAGGTCGGAGCGACGCAGCGGACCGGTCACGTGGCGGACGGGCGGGTCGGGGCGGCGCAAGGGACCGGTCACGTGGCCGCCGTCCGCAGCGCGTCGACCGCGCGCACCAGCTTGCCGGTGGTGGTGCGGGGCAGCTGATCCAGCAGGCGCAGGGTGCGCGGCCGCTTGTAGCCGGCCAGCCGCTCGGCGAGCAGCTTGTCCAGCACCTCCTCGGACAGCGGCCCGTCCGGCTGCACGTAGGCGGTGACGCCGTTGTCCCAGACGACCACGGCGGCGGCGACGCCGGGCAGCTCGGCGACGGTCGTCTCCACCTCGGTGAGGTCGACCTTCAGGCCGCCGACGGAGACCTGCGAGTCGAGTCGCCCGCGCACGGTGACCAGCCCGGTCTCCGCGTCGACGGTGCCGGCGTCGCGGGTGTGCAGCCAGCCGTCGGCCCACCGGGTGGGGTCGCTGAACCCGACGTACGGCGACGCGGGGCAGCTCACCCGCAGTTCGCCGTCGACCTCGCGGACCTCGATGCCGGGGGCGGGGGCGATGGACGGGCGGTGCCGCCCGTACAGGTCGGTGCCGATGACGCCGACCTCGGTCATCCCGTACATGTTGCCCAGCGGCACGCCGTGGCGGTCGGTGAAGGCGCGGGCGACGGCGGCGGGGACCAGCTCACCGCCGGTGGTCATCCGCTTGAACTGCGGCAGCGGGCCCGCAGACCGGGTGGAGGCGAGCAGTCCGATGTGGAACGGCACGCCGAGCACGGTGGCCGGCGAGTCGGCGGCGGCGATCGCGGCCAGCACGGCGTCGCCGGCCAGGCGCTGCGGCGGCACCAGTTCCACCCCGGCGTGCAGGCCGTAGAGCAGGCCGCCGACCAGGCCGAGCACGTGCACCATCGAGGGCAGCAGGATGATCCGCTCGCCGGGCAGGGCCACCCCGTCGATGCGGGTGTAGCGGTGCACCTCGGCGACGAGGTCGGCGGCGGTGCGGCCGATCACCTTGGACGGTCCGGTGGAGCCGGAGCTGAGCTGGATCACCGCGTGTCCGCTGACGGCCGGCCGGTCGGCGTACGCGGTGACGCCCTCGGTGACGTCGACGAAGATCCGCAGCGCTCCGCCGCCGGTGCGCTGCGGCGCCACCACCACCTGCGGGGTGAGCCGTTCCAGCGCCCGGCCCACCTCGTGGTCGGTGAGCCGGTGGTCGAGCAGGACGGCCTGGGCTCCGCTGCGCCAGGTGGCCAGCAGGTTCACCACGTACGCCAGCGAGGGCGGCAGGCGCAGCGCCGCCGCGCCGCCGGGACGCAGG
>NZ_JBSGDY010000160.1:0-14689 GCF_053602615.1 Micromonospora sp. NPDC004336 | reverse complement strand
GCCGGTAGGCTCGGCGTCGTGGCCGCGACGATGACCGGGGAGCCAGGCTCCCGGCAGACCCGCCGGGGTCTGGTCCACGCACTGGTCGAGCGTTTCGGCCATCTTGTCCGCGAGTTGAGCAAGTTCGCCACCGTGGGCGGCATCGCCTTCCTGATCGACTTCGCGCTCTTCAACTACCTGACGAGCGTGCGGGGCGTCGAGCAGGTGACCGCGAAGACCGTCTCCACGCTCGTCGCGGCGACCGTCGCGTTCGTCGGCAACCGGTTCTGGACGTGGCGGCACCGCAAGCGCTCCAACCCCGCGCGCGAGTACGCGCTGTTCTTCTTCTTCAACGGGGTGGGCCTGGGCATCGCCGTGGCCTGCCTGGCGATCAGCCGCTACGGCCTGGGCAGCATCTGGCCCGGGGTGTTCCAGACCCCGCTGGCCGACAACATCGCGAGCTACGTCGTCGGCACGGGGCTCGGCACGCTGTTCCGATTCTGGTCCTACCGACGGTTCGTCTTCGTGGAAGCGGGAACCCCACCCGTTCCGGAAGTGAAGCACGACCGAGACCACGGGGCGTGACCTGCCGCCCACCTCGTCCGGCCGGAGCCTGCCGGCCCCGCCCACTGCCCTAAGGTGTTTCGCATGCGTCTTGTCCGTCTGCTGCCTGAGCGCTGGCAGAAGTTCATCCACGAGGCGCTCAAATTCGGGATCGTCGGTGGCGTCAACACCGTCATCAATTACGCGGTGTTCAATGCGCTGGCACTGACCGTTTTTGTCGACGGTCAACTGAAGGCCACGGTCATCGCCACCGTCGTGGCGACCATCACGTCCTATCTGATGAATCGTCACTGGACGTACCGTGACCGCCCGAAATCGGCGATGCGTCGCGAATACGCCCTGTTCTTCCTCTTCAACGGCGCCGGCCTGCTCATCGAGCTGGGCGTGCTCGCCGCCGCCAAGTACGGCCTGGGCATGACCAGCCTGCTGGCCCTGAACGTGGCGAAGACCGCCGGCGTGCTGCTCGCGACGCTCTTCCGCTTCTGGTCCTACCGGACGTTCGTCTTCCAGCCGGCGCCGGCCCACGCCGCCGAGACGTGGCACAGCATCCCGCGCGACGAGTGGGACACGATGGCCGAGATGGACCCGGTGGCCGAGCTGGCCGAATCCATCTCCGAGCTGGAGGAGGCCGAGCCGCCGCCGGGCGGCGAACGGCGCGGCCCGGCGCACGCGCCGGCGACCGGCCAGGGCGCCCCGCTCCAGGGCCGCCCCACGCCGCTCGACGCCGCCATCGGCAGTTCCCTCGACCGGGAGCTGGAGGCCGAGCTGGCCGCCGAGCTCCAGGCCAGCACCCGCCGCACCCCGCGCCGCTGACCCGCCGCCACGATCAGGCGGTGGGGTCGCGCAGCGGCTTCCCCTCGTTCATGTCCGCCAGGATGTCGCGCATCTCGTCCTCGCCGAGCGAGTGCTTGTCGTGGTGCGCCTCGACCAGCTCGTAGAGCTTCGTCTGCACCTGGCCGACCCGCGGCACGTCGTGCAGGACGGACTGCCCGCGCTCGCCGGCCGACTCGATCGTCAGCGTGCCGCAGCCGAGCAGCCGCTCGACGAAGCGCTGGTTCATCGCGTGGTCGTTGACTCGGGTCAGCGGGATGTCCCGCCGGTCCCGGGAGAGCACCCCCTGCTGGAGCAGCACCCGCTCGTTGGTGAACAGGTAGTGGGTGGTCCGCCAGACCAGGAACGGCCAGAGCGCCAGCCAGAGCACCGCGATCAGGGCCAGGCCGCCGACGACGGCGAGCGCGATCGAGCCGCCCCCGCCGGAGGGCAGCAGCGCCACGCCGGCGACCAGCGCCGCGACGGCGAGCACCAGCACCGCCACCGGACGGATCAGCGCCTTCCAGTGCGGGTGCAGGTGCAGCACGACGTGCTCGTCCTCGGTGAGCACGTCCTCCGGAAATGCCACACGAACCTCCTCGCGTCCACGATGTCGGCGATGACGCTAACGGCTCCCGGCGTCCCGCCGCCTCCGCCACAAGGCCCGTGTCGCGAGAACGTTGCGTCGCCGGCCGCCGCGGGCCGCCGCCGGCCCGACTGGGAGCCCGCACCGGCCGGCGCGCGCCCCGACCCGGCCCGGGACGCGAAGCGCGCCGCGCGCCCCGACCGCAACGCGCGAGCCGGCGCGAGTTGTTGTATGTGCATGTAGGCTGTTTGGGCGGGCGCCTTACAACCCCGACCCGCCCGCCGGGAACGAAGGAGGGCAGATGGCCACCGCAGCCCGCACCGACGGCGCACACGCCACGGCCGCGTCCGACGCCGCGAGGTGGGACCAGCTCACCGCCCTGCACGCCCACGTCGAGCACCGGCTCGCCACCGCGTTGCAGCGCGCGCACGGGCTGGGCCTGTCGGAGTACCGTGCCCTCGCCCACCTCGTCGAGGCGCCGGACGGCGAGCTGCGCATGCAGGACCTGGCCGCCCGGATCGGCCTCAACCAGAGCTCCGTGACCCGGCTGGTCGGGCGGCTGATCTCGGCGGGCTTCGCGTACCGGGACCTCTGCCCAGACGACCGGCGCGGCATCTACACGGTCGTCAGCGACGCCGGCCGCGCCCGCCACCACCAGGCGCGCGGCACGTACGAGCAGACGCTCACCGACGCGCTGGAGGAGACGGCGCGGTCGTCCGGGCCGCAGGCCGCCCTCGTCGCCGCGCTCCGGGCGGCCGGCTGACCTCGGGCGGCGCCCCGGACGGGGCGGCGCGGAACTATCGCAGGTGCAGGACGTCGCCGGCGGCCACCCGGTGCTCGCCGTCCGGCGCCCGCACCACCAGCCGCCCGTCCGGGTCGACCCCGGTCGCCGTGCCGACCAGCTCGCCGCCGCCGGGCAGCAGCACCCGCGCCCGCCGCCCCACCGTGTCGCACGACCGCAGGTACGCCTCGTGCAGCCCGCACTCCCGCACGTCCGCCCCGGCCGTGCGCCACCGGTCGTACCAGTCGGCGAGCGCGCGCAGCAGGGCCCGCAGCAGCGGATCCCGGTCGGTGGCGGACGCGCCGGCCAGTTGCAGCGAGGTGGCCGGCAGCCCACCCGGGTTCTCCGGCAACTCGTGGGCGCGCAGCGTCACGTTGAGGCCGATGCCGAGCACGACGGCCGGCGGCTGACCCGGCTCCGCCGCCGGCACCGCCTCGGCGAGGATCCCCCCGCACTTGCGTCCGTCGACGAGCAGGTCGTTCGGCCACTTGAGCCCCGCGTCCACCTCGGCCAGCCGGGTCACCGCCTCGACCAGCGCGACGCCGGCGAGCAGCGGCAGCCAGCCGTACCCGGTGGGCGACGCCGGCGGCCAGCCACGGTCGGCGACGGCCTCGCCGGGCCGCAGCAGCACGCTGGTCGCGATGCCCGCCCGGGCCGGCGACTGCCAGACCCGCCCGCGCCGGCCGCGCCCGGCGGTCTGCCGCTCGGCCACCACGACGAGGCCCTCCGGCTCGCCGGCCCGCGCCGCCTCGGCCGCGTCGGCGTTCGTGGAGCCGGTCTCGGCGCGCAACTCCAGCCGGGCCCACGGCCCGTGCGGGGCGACCAGCGCGCGCCCCAGCCGCGCCGCCGACAGCGGCGGGCGGTCCAGATCGGTGTACGGCGAGCCCGGCATCCCGCCAGCCTACGGTCCGACGGGCGGACGCCTCACGGGCGCCGCCGCACCGGCTGAGGCGAACTGCACAACGGCGGCGGCCTGAACCATCGTTATATTCCCAGGGTGACTACCGAGACCGGGATCGACATCCACAGCACCGCGGGCAAGCTGGCTGACCTGGAGCGGCGGGTCGACGAGGCGGTGCACGCCGGGTCGGCGCGCGCGGTCGAGAAGCAGCACGCGAGGGGCAAGAAGACCGCGCGGGAGCGGATCGAGCTGCTGCTCGACGAGGGCTCCTTCGTCGAGCTGGACGAACTGGCCCGGCACCGGTCCACCAACTTCGGGCTGGACCGGACCCGCCCGTACGGCGACGGGGTCATCACCGGCTACGGCACCATCGACGGCCGGCAGGTCTGCGTCTTCGCGCAGGACTTCACCGTCTTCGGCGGTTCCCTCGGCGAGGTCTTCGGCGAGAAGATCGTCAAGGTGATGGACCTGGCCATGAAGATCGGCTGCCCGGTCATCGGCATCAACGACTCGGGCGGCGCCCGGATCCAGGAGGGCGTGGCCTCGCTCGGCCTCTACGGCGAGATCTTCTTCCGCAACGTCCGGGCCAGCGGCGTCATCCCGCAGATCTCCCTGATCATGGGCCCGTGCGCCGGCGGCGCGGTCTACTCGCCCGCGGTCACCGACTTCACCGTCATGGTCGACCAGACCTCGCACATGTTCATCACCGGCCCCGACGTGATCAAGACGGTCACCGGCGAGGACGTGGCGATGGAGGAGCTGGGCGGCGCCCGCACGCACAACTCCCGCAGCGGCAACGCGCACTACCTCGCCAGCGACGAGGAGGACGCGATCGACTACGTCAAGGCGCTGCTGTCGTACCTGCCGTCGAACAACCTCGACGAGCCGGTGGTCCACGAGGCCCCGGCCGACCTCTCCGTGACGGATGAGGACCGGGAGCTGGACACCCTGATCCCCGACTCGGCCAACCAGCCGTACGACATGCACCGGGTGATCGAGCACGTCCTCGACGACGGCGAGTTCCTGGAGGTCCAGCCGCTCTACGCGCAGAACCTCGTCATCGGCTACGGCCGGGTCGAGGGGCGTCCGGTCGGCGTGGTCGCCAACCAGCCGATGCACTTCGCCGGCACCCTCGACATCGCCGCCTCCGAGAAGGCCGCCCGGTTCGTGCGCACCTGCGACGCGTTCAACATCCCGGTGCTGACCTTCGTGGACGTTCCCGGCTTCCTGCCCGGCACCGGGCAGGAGTGGGACGGCATCATCCGCCGGGGCGCCAAGCTCATCTACGCGTACGCCGAGGCCACCGTCCCGAAGGTCACCGTCATCACCCGCAAGGCCTACGGCGGGGCGTACGACGTGATGGGCTCCAAGCACCTCGGCGCGGACCTGAACTTCGCCTGGCCGACGGCACAGATCGCCGTGATGGGCGCGCAGGGCGCGGTGAACATCCTCTACCGGCAGGAACTGGCCGCCGCCGAGGACCCGGCCGCCGTGCGGGCCGAGAAGATCACCGAGTACGAGGACACCCTCGCCAACCCGTACATCGCGGCCGAGCGCGGCTACGTCGACAGCGTCATCCCGCCGCACGAGACCCGCGCGCAGATCGTCCGTGCCCTGCGGGTGCTGCGCACCAAGCGGGAGACCCTCCCGCCGAAGAAGCACGGCAACATCCCACTCTGACCCCGTCCGGCCCGAAGGCCCGCGCGGTCCGTGCCCGCCCGGCACGGGCCGCGCGCGGTCCCGGCCTGTCCCCGCCCAGGCCGCGCGCGATCCCGGCCTGCCCGGGCACGGGGGTCCGGGCCTGCCCGGGCACGGGCCAGGCACGGTCCGGGCCTGCCCGGGCACGGGCCGCGCACGGTCCCGGCCTGCCCCGGGCACGGGCCGCGCACGGTCCCGGCCTGCCCGGGCACGGGCAGCGCGCGGTGCCGGCGCGCCTCGCACGGGCCGCCCCGCGCGGGCCGCGCGGACGAGGCCGTGGCGCGGGTCAGCAGCGGGGGTTGGCGACGGCGCACATGCGGGTGGCGGCCACCGTGGCGAGGCGCCGCAGTTCGGCCTCGCCCCCGCCGTCGCCGTCGCCGTCGCCGAGGCTGACAACCGTGACCAGGTCACCGACCCGCACCACCGCCGTGCTCCTCGGGGTCGGGGCGTCCCCCACCTCCCGTCCCGTGACCAGGTGCCGGGGCGGCGACACGGTGTGCCGCAGCAGGGCGGCCTGCGAGCCGGCGAAGTCCCGTTCGACGACGTGCCACCGGTGCGTCGCCCCGGCCTCCTCGACGACCCGCCCCTGTCCGTCGGTCTGGCCGTGCCGCTGCCACGCCACGCACGGGGTCAACCGGCCGGCGAGGTCGTCCACGATCCCCGGGGCGGACGCGGGATGCACGCGGTACAGGTCCTGGGTGAGCAGCACGTCCCTGGGCTGCGGCAGGGCGCCCACCGGCCGGGCGCGCAGCAGGGTCTGCGACCGCGAGTAGCGCGACTCCACCCACTCGGCCCTGGTCCCCCGGTTCTCCAGGCAGGCCTCCAGCGTGACGTCGACCCGGACCCGCTCGCCGAGGCCGGCCTCGACCATCGGCGGCGCCGTCGGCACCGGCAGGTCCGCCGGCTGGAGCAGCGCCGCCGCGGGCACCTCGTACCCGCCGGGCTCCACGCCGCTCGACGCCGCCTCCGACGCCGGCGCCGGGCGCAGCCGGTCGCCGACGCCGACGGCGGCGCCCGAGACGAGGAACACGACGGCCGCCGCGGCCGCGGCCGTACGTCTGCTGCGTCGGCGGGCCCGGGAGCGGATCTCGTCGGGCTCCGGCCAGCGGACCTCGCTCAGGTCCCGGTGCAGCCGTTCGACGAACCTCGCGTCGTCACGCATCGGCGGCCTCCTCCAGGTCAGAGACGGCGAGCAGCCCGGCGAGCGCGGCGCGCCCCCGGGAGAGTCGGGCCTTGACCGTGCCCACGGGGGCGGCGGTCTGCCGGGCCACCTCGGCCACCGGCATGTCGGCCAGGTAGTACAGGGCGATCGCGGTGCGCTGTTCCTCCGGCAGCCGGCGCAGCGCGGCGACCACGTCGACCGTGTCGGGGTCCGGGCCGGGCAAGCTCTCGACGCCGCCGTGGCGCAGGTAGGCACGGGCCCGGCTGCGGAGGCTGCGCCAGCGGCTGACCGCGATCCGGCTGGCCACCACCCGCACCCACGCCTCCGGCTCCTCGTACGCGCTGACGGTCGACCAGCGCTGCCAGGCCCGCACGTACGCCTCCTGCACGGCGTCCTGCGCCTCGGCGAGGTCACCGGTGAGCACGTAGACGAAGCCCAGCAGCCGTTGTCGGCTGCCCCGGTAGAACTCGTCGAAGCCGTCGGCGTCCGGCACCTGCCACCTCCCCCGTGGTCGCAGGGGACACGCGCCGGCCGGTGCGACCGGTTGCCCATCATCGGCAGATTTTCTCCGGCTCGGCCGGTCGGAACCGGACGGGCTCAGGGGGTCAGGCCGGCGTCGGCGAGGATCGGA
This sequence comes from Micromonospora sp. NPDC004336, assembly GCF_053602615.1. Taxonomy (NCBI): domain Bacteria; kingdom Bacillati; phylum Actinomycetota; class Actinomycetes; order Micromonosporales; family Micromonosporaceae; genus Micromonospora; species Micromonospora sp. NPDC004336. The sequence goes on along the minus strand of NZ_JBSGDY010000160.1, from coordinate 7,577 downwards.
CCGGCGAGCAGCAGCGCGCCGGCGGCGAGGGCGGCCAGGTTGGCCAGGGCGAAGAGCGTGACCCAGAAGAACGCGGGCAGCGGGGTGAGCCCGGCGAGCTGGTCGGCGTCGGACGCGGGCATCCGGCCCCGGGACCGCAGCCGCTGCAGCTCCACCACCGGCCGTACGCCGCCGAGCAGCAGGAACCACACCCCGGTGTACGCGAACGCCGCCTGCACCTGCGGCGTGGCGTACCACGAGACGGCGAGCACCGCCCCGCCGGTGACCAGCAGTGACAGCACGCCGTACGCGTTGCGGACCAGCATCAGCATGGCGAGCAGCAGCGCCACGGCGACCCAGAGCAGCAGGGTGATCCGGTTGCCGCCGAGCAGCCACGCGCCGGCCAGCCCGACCAGCGGCGGGGCGACGTAGCCGGCGAGAAGCGTCAGGATCATCCCCGGGCCGGTGGGCCGGCCGGCGGAGAGGGTCAGGCCCGAGGTGTCCGAGTGCAGCCGGATGCCGTGCAGCCGGCGGCCGGTGAGCAGGGCGACGAGCGCGTGGCCGCCCTCGTGGGCGATGGTGATCGCGTTGCGGGCGATCCGCCAGGGCAGCCGGGTGGAGACGACCAGCAGCGCGACGGCGGCGGTCAGCAGGACCAGCAGCGGCGGCGGGTCCGGCTGCGCGCCGAACAGCTTGTCCCACAGGTCGCCCAGCCCGTCGATCGACACCATGGGGCGCGAGCCTACCGGCCGGACCCGTGTCGTTGGGCGGCCGTCGACTCGTATCGTGTGAAGCTGACCGGGCGGCGATCGGAGCGGGAGGTGGACGCCGATGAGCGCGGCACCCCTGGAGCACCACGTCGGCCTCTGGACGGAGGCCGACTACTTCGCCATGGGCGAGACCCCCCACCGGATCGAGTTGCTCGACGGGAGCCTGATCGTGAGCCCTGCCCCGAGCAAGAGGCACCAGCGGGTGTCGCGGCTGCTGGCCAACAGCCTCGACGCCGCGACAGGGGCCCTCGCGGTGTTCGAGGCGGTCAACGTGCGGCTCGGCGTCGACCGCATCGTCATCCCCGACGTGGTGGTGGCCGACACCGACGACGAGGGCACCGTGGTCGAGGCGGGCGAGGTGGTCCTCGTCTGCGAGATCGTCTCGCCGGGGAACGCGGCCGCCGACCGACTGGTCAAGATGCAGCTCTACGCCATCGCCCGGATCCCCTGGTATCTGCTGGTCGAGCAGGACGGGCCGACCCACTCGCTGCGGCTGTTCCGGCTGGACGGCGCCCACTACGTCGAGGACCGGGTCGCCAAGGCGGGCGAGGAGTTCAGCCTGGCCGAGCCGTTCCGCTGGCGTCTCGATCCCGCGTCGCTGCGCTGACCCGGCACCCGGCCTCTTGTAGGTATCTTTTAGCACCCCTTGCGATCGAGGGCAGTTACCTCCAAAGATGGATGTCAATCAATCGGCGTCTTTGGAGGCATCCATGACCCGTACCGGAACATCCCTGCGGCGGCTGCTCGCCACCGGCCTCGCCACCGTCGCCACCGCCGCGGCGGCCCTCGTCGCGACCGCGACCCCGGCGACGGCCGCGACCACGCCCGGCATCGACGTCTCGCACTACCAGGGCGCGATCAACTGGACGAGCGTCCGCAACGCGGGCATCCAGTTCGCCTTCATCAAGGCCACCGAGGGGACCAGCTACAAGGACCCGAGGTTCAACACGAACTACGTGGCCGCCTACAACGCCGGCGTCATCCGCGGGGCCTACCACTTCGCCCGGCCCAACATCTCCTCCGGGGCGACCCAGGCCAACTACCTGGCCTCCAACGGCGGCGCCTGGTCGGCCGACAGCCGCACCCTCCCCGCCGCGCTGGACCTGGAGGGCAACCCGTACGCCGGCGGCTACTGCTACGGCCTGAGCACCACCGGCATGCGCAACTGGGTCCAGGACTTCCTCAACACCTACCGCGCCCGCACCGGCCGCTACGCGGTCATCTACACCACGACGAGCTGGTGGAACCAGTGCACCGGCAGCTGGACCGCGCCGTGGGCTAACCACCCGCTCTGGGTCGCCCGCTGGTCGAGCACCGTCGGCACCCTGCCGGCCGGCGCGCCGTTCTGGAGCTTCTGGCAGTACACCGACCGGGGCAGCGTCGCGGGGATCAGCGGCGCCGTCGACCGCAACTACTGGAACGGCGACCGCAGCCGGCTGATCGCGCTGGCCAACAACACCTGAGGCCGAGCCCGGGGAGGCGCTTGGCGGCAGCGGGATCGGCTGTCACCGTACGGTCGACAACTGGTCCGGCTGCCGCCACGCCGCCGTCGTGAGCGTCAGGCCCGCCGTCGGGTTGCCACCGGCACCGTCACCGCGTTGTCGCGGGCGAGCCCGCCCCGGCGCGCGAACCGCCGGGCGGCCACTGCGACGAGGGTGACGGTGACGACGCTGAGCAGTGCGAAGAGCACCGGCAGGCCGACGGCGGTGAGCAGCAGGACGATGTCGCCGAGGGCCACGAGCATCCACAGTGCCACCCGGGGCCGGGCATCCTTCCGTCGGTAACCCATGTCGTGCCTCCTTCCGTCGTACGGAGGAGATACCCCGTACGGCGGAAGGCCATGCGAATCAATCTCGCTGCGGCACGAATCCCGCGGCCCGGTCCCGGCGGTCGGGCTCGATCAGCCCTGGCGGTGGGGCGGATCGGTCCCGGCGGTCGGGCTCGATCAGTCCTGGCGGTCGGGCACGAACTCCCGGGCGATCATGTCGAAGTACTGGAGGTTCGCGGCCCAGTCCTTGTCCGCAACCTCCCACCGGATGGCGAAGCCTCGGTTGCTGGCGGTCACGAAGCCTCGGTTTCGGACGCGGATCCGCGTGCCGTCCCGGGTCTCCCGCCAGTCCCAGTCCGCGCAGGTCTTCCAGAAGCCGCTGACCGGCCGGATGTCGATGTACTCGTAGTCGTTGACGAGCCGCCTGCGGTCCGGCTCGATCGCCCGCCACGCGGCGGCGGCGTCCTTCTGCGGACTGTTCGTCCGGTCGATCACCAACTCGCGGACGCCGTTCGGCTCCTCGTACTTCACCCAGGTGCCGCCGGCGCTCCGCCGCCACCCGTCCGGAACAGGGACCGAGAACCCGACGGGATCCTTGACCAGCTTCCAGCCGGCCGGCAGCCCCGCCGAGGGGCTGGCCGACGGCGTCGGGCTCGGTGCCGCGCTCGTCGGCGGGGCCGGCGCGGAGGACTGCGGCGGGGCCTGCGAGGCGGCGGTGGTCGGATCGGCCTGCGGGGTGCCGCCGCCCTCCTCGCCGTCGCCGCTCGTCAGCAACGGCACGGCCAGCACCAGGCCGAGCAGCAGGAGCGCCACCAGGGCCCCGATCAGCACGTTGCGCCGGGTGTTGTTCGGCTTCGTGCCGTCGCCGGGCACCACCGTGGCCCGGCCGGACGGCGGGCTCACCGGCGCGGGCATCACCGAGGTGGGGGTCACCGGCCGGGCCGGCGCGGGGCTCACCGGCGCGGTGTCACCGGCCGTCGGCTCGGGCGCATCGACCTTCGCCGTCGGCGCGGTGTCGGAGGTGGACGACTCGACCTTGGCGGTCGGCGCGAGGTCCGAGGAGTCGGTGGCGGACGCGCCCTCCGCCACCGCCGGGACGGCGGCCGTCGCGGCGGCCTCCTGCCGGGCGCGCGGCACCGGCGGGCTGACCGGCGTGGCGGGCCGCGCCTCGGCCGGCCGCGGCGCCGGCACCAGCGGCGGGCGCGGCTCGCGCGGACCGTTCGGCCCGGGCCGGCGTACGCCGTCGAGCAGCGGAATGGTGCGCGTCCGCTTGCCGCCGGCGCGGCGCAGCAGCTTCTCCGCCACCTCGGCGGTGATCCGCTCGTTCGGGTCCTTGCGCAGCAAACCGTTGAGCACCGGCTTGAGCGGGCCGGCGTTCTTCGGCGGCGGGGGCGCCTCCGTGGCGAGCGCCGCAAGGGTGGCGATCGCCGACGGCCGGGCGTACGGCGACTTGCCCTCGACCGCGGCGTAGAGGGTGGCGCCCAGCGACCAGAGGTCGGCTTCGGGCCCGGCGGTGCCGTCGCGGGCCCGCTCCGGCGCGATGTACGCGGGCGAGCCGAGCACCATGCCCGTGCGGGTCACGTTCGGGTCGCCGGGGATCGTGGCCAGACCGAAATCGGTCAGCACCACCCGGCCGTCGTCGCCGAGCAGCACGTTGCCCGGCTTGACGTCGCGGTGCATCACGCCGGCCTTGTGCGCCGCCTTCAACGCGCCCAGCACGCCGAGCCCGATCTCGACCGCGCGCGCCGACGACACCGGGCCGTCCTCGGCGAGAGTGTCCTGCAACGACTTCGACGGCACGTACTCCATGACGATCCACGGGTCGCCGTCGGTGCGCAGCACGTCGAAGATGCGGACCACGTTGATGTGGTTGAGCCGGGCGATGGCACGGGCCTCGCGCAGCGAGCGCTCCCGCATCTCGCGGCGCTCGTCGTCGGTGAGACTGGGCGGCGGGACCAGCTCCTTGATGGCCACGTCCCGGTGCAGCACCTCGTCGCGCGCCTTCCAGACCCGCCCCATGCCACCCTGACCGAGCGGCGAGAGGAGCCGGTATCGGTCAGCGACGAGTTGGGGCAGCGCGTTAGACATCGCCCAGACGGTACCCGGCGGGCACGACGCTCACACCGCCGGCACGCCACTGTGCGGTTCGGGTCGGCCTCCGCGCCGCGTACGCTGACGCCATGTCTGCCGAAGAGCCGCTGTTCCGGGTCGTCCGCGGGGTGCCCACCGCCGAGGAGCTGGCCGCGTTGGTGGGCGCCATCGTCGTCCGGTCCCGTCCGGCCCCCGTACCCCCGCCGGTCGCCGCGTCCGCGTGGTCGCGCAGCGGCCGTCCGGCCGCCGCGGCTCCCCTGGCCGGGCCGGGCGCCTGGCGGGCCTCGGGCCTGCCCCGCTGACCCTTTCCGGTCCGGTCGGCGCGGTTCGCTGCCCGTGCCCGTCCGCCGGACCGGCTCCGTGTGTGGGGTCGGGGCTGCCGACATCGCCGGGGACCCATTAACCTCACTCAGGGAAACGGCGCAGTGACGGGTAGGGAGGACCGATGATCCCCGAGGAGGACCGCCCGGCGTCCTGGCTTCGCGGTTACGGCGGCATCGAGGCCGACATCCGCCAGCTACGCGAGTTCGCCGACAAGCTCCAGGCCGAGGTGGAACGCAACTACGCCCCCCACCTGTCCTACATCGCCGAGGACATGAAGGCTCCGGTGCCCAACCCGGCCGACGCCTTTGTCGAGCTGGTCGACTTCCTGCGTGCGCACCACGAGACCCAGCAGGCCACCGCCGACATCGTCTGGGGCGTGCGCGACGCCACCGGCCACCTGGCCGTCGCCGCCGGCACGGTCGCCAGCCGCTACACCGGGTCCGACGCCTTCTCCTCCGCGCGGGTGCACGACGTCGAGCGGGCCCTCGCCAACCCGGTCGCCGCCGCGCCGCGCGGCCCGTCGCCGGTGCTGCGCGACCCCACCGGGCCGGAGCCTGTGCCCGGGCAGGGCCCGGTGGTGCTGCCGTGATCGAGCGGGGCAGCGGCCGCACGTCCGGCCTGACCGACTGGCGCCTGATGGACGTGGCCAGCATGTGGGCCTGCCTTCAGGACCACGACACCACCAACCACTGGAAGCAGGTCGCCGGCTGGCGCAAGGTCTGCGACCTCGCCCGCGCCCACCTGAGCCGCCTCCAGGAATACCGCAAAGGGCTGGCCGAAGCCTGGCCCCCGGAGACCAACGAGGCCGCCCGGGCGTACGTCCGCGAGCTCGACGAGCTGATCGACAAGGTGCAGCGCACGCACGACGCCGCCAGCGCCAACTACACGGCACTCTCCGCCGCCACCCAGGCCATCAGCGCCACTCGGGCCGAACTCAAGAAGATCTACGAGACGTACGCGGTCAAGGTCCAGGAGAAGCGGACGTACGAAGCGACGCTGGCGGACCCGAAGGCGGCCATGGGCAGTCGGGTCCCCGATCGGCCGGTGACGGACGCGGACCTGGAGCGGCTCAACGTCCAGGCGCGCGGCATCATGTACGGCCTCAGCGGCGAACTCCAGCACGCCCAGGTAATGCTCCAAAAACCTCCTCCGGTAAGGCCAGGCCGGTCTCCGGGGGACCCGGATGCCTACGGAAGCCCGTCCGCTGCTCCGGTGATCCCGCCGATCGTTCCGCTCCCAGTCGCGACGTCCACCGCGGCACCGTCGGTCAATGGACCCATGAAGCCCGTTCAGCCAGTTGAAAAACCCACCGCGCCAAACATCGGGCCCGTGCTCGGCGGAGCGGGTACCGGGTTAGCACCGCCACCCGCAAATCCGGGGCTACCAGCTACCACGCCCTCCACGACGCCATCAAATCCGCCTCTGGGCGCAGGAGCGATGCCCCGGTTGCCCACAGGAACAAGCCGACCCGGGGCTACTGGCCCATTCGGCAGGCCCGTTCCCGGAGGCGTCGGCAGCCCTGCGCACTCAACGCCGCCTGCTGCCGGACGGCCCATGCCGCCGGGCGGGCTCATCGGAGGAACACCTGGTATGGGGCTTAGCCAGCCCGGCGGGAGCAGTAACCAGCCACGGCGCGTAAATCCGATCGGAGGCTTGATCGGTGGCGGCGGCGCAGGCACCGCGCCGACGGGCGGCGCTGGTTCTCGCCCCGGCGGAGGTCGCTTCGGTATCGGACAAAGCATGCCTCCAATCGGCGGCCCAGCAGGTAGCCAAACGGGGCTCAGCGGCGCGAGCGGAGTGTCCTGCCAACCGAAGCGCCGGGAACGAAACGCCGAGGAGTCACGCCACTGGGATCCAGACCGCCCGTGGGAGACGGATCAGGGCGTGGCTCCCGTCGTTCGCCCGCCTGAAGAGGAAGGCCCTATTGATCCTGGGCCAGCTATCGGCCTCCCTAGATGAAGCTTGCCGCCATTTGCCGCATGTCTGCACTGCTGGTTGTAGTGGCGACATTGTCACCTCCTCAGCCAACTGCCGCCTCGACTCTCCGCCCTACGTCATTACAGCCCAATGGGACCAACCGAGTCCGAAGTGATCAGTGGCATCTGCGCTACCTAAACACCCAGGCGGCACACCGAATCAGCCAAGGCGACGGAGTTACGGTTGCCGTCCCAGACACTGGCGTTGATCCTCACCCTGATTTACGCACAAATCTCCTCAAGGGCATCGACATCATTCCGGGCGGGAGCGGAAACGGCAACCAAGATCGAGATAGCCATGGCACTGGCATGGCTGGCCTAATTGCCGCTCATGGCCAAGCCAATGGAATTGGCGCGCTTGGCATCGCCCCGAAAGCCAAAATCCTCCCGATCTATGACACGCCAGCAGGAGGCGACGGGCATCCCGATGCCCTGGCTCAGAGTATTGAATATGCAATATCCAACGGAGCTGCGATTATCAGCGTTTCCAGCGTGGGCAGCACAAGTTCTCGCCTTGACCGAGCCGTACACACGGCAATAGCGTCGAACATCGTTGTTATAGCAGCGGCGGGAAACAGACCAGACGATAGCGGCGTCGGCTACCCAGCATCCGTCGAAGGTGTAATTGCAGTCGGGGGGGTGGATCACCAGGGCGAACGGGCAGCAGTA
>NZ_JBSGDY010000159.1:0-14715 GCF_053602615.1 Micromonospora sp. NPDC004336 | reverse complement strand
ACGAGTCCGCCGGGCGCCCGGAGGCGTCGGCCGGGCACCCGGATGCGTCCGCCGGGCCGACCCCGGGCGAAGCGCCCACGCCCGCGCCCACGGCGACGGTAACGGAGGCGGGGGCGGGGGCGGGGGCGGGGGCGGGGGCGGCGGGGGCGGGGGCGGCGGGGGCGGGGGCGGGGGCGGGGGCGGCGGGGGCGGGGGCGATGGCGACCGCGGGGGCGCCCGGGGCGTACCGGCTCGATCGCCTCGGAGCCGTCGTCGCGATCGGCGGGGCCCTGCTGGCGCTGATCGCCGCCGCGGCACTTGTCGCCGTGATCCGCGATGACGACGACGAGCTGCGGATCTTCGGCGCGATGAACCTCGTGGGCTTCGGCATCACCCTGCTGGCCGCGAGCGTGGCCGTCGTCGTCGTGGTGGCCGTCGCCACGCGGAGCAACTCCCGGCGCACCCGCTACGTGGCCTGCGCCGTCGGCGCCGGGCTGGTGTTCGCCGTACCGGCGGTCCTGATGGCGCTCAGCGCGCTCCTGTCGGTCGCCGTGGCCTGGCGGGGCGCGCTGCTGAGCGTCCCCACGACCGTCTTCGCGCTCTGGACGTTCCGCCGCATGCAGCGCAACCGCAGGCCACCGTGGTGGCTGGTCCTGGCGGCCTTCGCCTGGGGGCTCTTCGTCGCCTCGTACTTCGCCCACATGGTCGAGGTCATGCTGCACACCGTCATCACGGCGGAGGTGCCGCCGGGCACCGCGACGATCATCGCTCACTCGGCCGCCGCCGCGTTCCCGGAGGAACTCGTCAAGGGCGCCGGCGTCGCCGCGATCGTGCTGCTGGCCTGGCGACGGATCGACGGCATGCTCGGCGGCATCGTCGTCGGCGCCTGCGTCGGCCTCGGCTTCCAGTTCGCCGAGTCGATGTCCTACATGACGCAGGACTTCGACGTCGTGCTCTACCAGCACTGGTATCGGCAGGTCACCGGGCTGTTGGTCAGCCATGCCACGTACACGGGGATCATCGGCGCCGGGGTGGGACTGGCCACGCAGCTCAGCAGCTGGCCACGGCGGGTGACGTGCGCCGCCAGCGGCTTCGCCTTCGCCGTCGCCGCCCATCTGGTCTGGGACATCTGCGCGATGGGCCACTTCTACTGGGAGTCGGACGATCCGATGATCCAGTTGTTCGTCGCGCAGCCGGTCAACCTGATCGTGCTGAAGGGCCCGTCCTTCGCCGTCCTGCTCTTCCTCGTCGTCCTGGCGCTACGCCACGAGACCGGGTCGCTGCACCGGCAACTGCGGGCCGAGGCGGCCAGCCGGTCGGACGCGGTCACCCCGGCCGAGGTTCCGGTGCTCGTCGACCCACCGCGACGGTTCCTGCTGCGGCTCCACACGCTGCTGTGGGAGAGCCCCGCGGCGTACCGGCGGATGAAACGCCTGCACGCGGCGCAGCTCGACCTGGCGTTCGCCCGTTGGCGGCGCGAGCGGGGTGAGCCACAGCCGCCGGCGGCCGAAGAGGCCCTGCGGCAGCAGATCCACCAGCTCAAGGCCGAGGCGGCCTGAGCAGGCAGACCTCGGCCGACCGGCCCTCGCCGCCGGCGGGGGCGGAGTTGCCCGGTCGCCGTGGCGGCCGATCAGTACTTCATGACGCAGTAGACGACGGTGGGGTTCGTGAAGCGGTACCAGCGGTTCCACCGCTTCTCCCGCGTGCACTGCCTGTCGTCCTTGGCACCGGGAACTATGTCGATGACCCAGACCGTGCCGGGCGCCTCGCACTTCACGGCACCGACGATCCAACCCTTCTTCGGGATCTTGTAGCAGTAGTTGCGCACCAGGTGCAGCTCAAGACAGAGGCGATAGCCGTCCTCGGTGATGTAGGGCGAATCCGGGTCGGCACACTGCCCTCTGGAGTAGTCGACTGACAGCACGCGATAGGTGCCCCGGGTGCCGTTGCAGTTGCCGATTCCCAGGAAGTCCCCCTGCTCGTTGACGACGATGCACTGCCCGATCCTGGCCGGCGGATCCGGGACGGTCTCCGTGGTCTCCGGCGGGTCGACCGGCGACGAGGTGGAACCGTCGGGCGACGAGGTGGAACCGTCGGGCGACGGCGTCTCCGTCGGTGTCGGATCGGTCGAATAGTCGTCGGCGCTGGCCACCTCGGCCACGTCCCCGCGATCGGAGAACGCGACGACCCCGCCCACGACGGCGCACGCACCGCAGAGACACAGCATCAGCACCGCGGCGACCACCCCGACGATGATCGCCGTCTTACGCTGGGGCGTGGCCGGTGTCTGGAGACCGGCGCTCTGCGCGGCCGCACCAGCGGAGTCGGGCGCATCCGGCCGAGGCGGCACCGTCATGCGGCGATTGTGCCAAAGACCGTCGACGGTTGTCACCGCCCGTGACCGACCTTTTTGGACATACGCCCGCGACGGCAGGCCGGCTCCGCTACCGGCCCGGGCATCGCGGCCGCGCCCGGGCTGCGGGGTCGGCGCCAGGCGAGGGCGCCCGCGCCACCAGGGCGATTCAGGCGGGCGGCCCGACACGGCGGCGATTCAGCCGGGCGGCCCGCCACTGCGGCGGTTCAGGGTGGGCGGACCGCCACTGCGGCGGTTCAGGCGGGCGGACCGCCACGGCGCGCGGCCGGTTCAGGCGGGTGGGGCCGGCAGGTCGACGACGCGGGTGGCCCAGCGGGCCATCAGGGCCGGGTCGTGCGTGATGAGCAGGACCCCGGCGCCGTGCTCGCGCTGGTAGTCGGTGATGACGGCCGCGAGGTGGGCCTGGGTGGAGGCGTCGAGCATGGCGGTGGCCTCGTCGCAGAGCAGGTAGGCCGGCCGGTGCACGAGCGCCCGGGCGAGGCAGGCCCGTTGCAGCTGCCCGTCGCTGACCGCGTGCGGGCGGCGGGCGAGCAGGTCCGGGGTGAGGCCGACGAGGTCGGCCAGCTCCGCCGCGCGGGCCCGCGCCTGCTCCGCCGGCACGCCGGTGGCGCGGAGCGGTTCGGCGACGATGTCGGCGAGACTGAGCCGTGGATCGGTGGCGGCCCGGGGAGACTGGAACAGGATCGCGACCCGCGTACGGACGGCGGCCGGCAGCCGGTGGCGGACGCCGGCGACCGGGCGCCCGTCGAGGGAGACGTGCCCCGCGTCGGGGGCGTGCAGCAGGGCGAGGACGCGGGCCAGGGTCGACTTCCCGCTGCCCGAGGGCCCGTGCAGCCCGACCGTCTCCCCGGGGCCGACGTGCAGGTCGACGCGGTCGAGGACGCGCTGCCGGCCGTAGGAGACGGTGACCTGGTGGGCGGCGAGGGCGGCACCGGTCGGGCTCGGGGCGGTGCCCGCGCCGCCGGTGGCGCCCGACACGGCGCCCGCGCGGTCGGTGGGGCTCGGCGCGGCACCCGGGCGATCGGTGGTGCCCGACACGGCCCCCGCGCCGGTGGGGCTCGACGCGGCACCCGGGCGATCGGTGGTGCCCGACACGGCCCCCGCGCCGGTGGGGCTCGACGCGGCACCCGGGCGATCGGTGGTGCCCGACACGGCACCCGCGCCGGTGGGGCTCGGCGCGGCGCCCGCGCGGTCGGTGGCGGTCATGCCGGCGCTCCGATCGGCAGCGGGTGGTGGCAGGCGACCTGGCCTGGCCCGTCCGTGCCCGGAGGGGGCGGCGTGCGGCAGACGTCGGTGGCGCGGTCGCAGCGCGGGGCGAAGGCGCAGCCGGCGGGCAGGTCGGTGAGCATCGGCGGGTGCCCGGGCACGGGGCGGAACGCCCGCTCCGGCAGCGCGTCGAGCAGGCCGGCGGTGTAGGGGTGGGCGGGCGCGTCGAACAGCGCCCCGGTGGGCCGCCGCTCCACGATCCGGCTGGCGTACATCACGGCGACGGTGTCGGCGACCCGGCGGGCGGCTGCCAGGTCGTGGGTGATGAGCAGGACGGCGGAGCCGGCGTCGCAGCGGCGGCGCAGCAGGTCGAGGGTGTGGTCGACCAGGGGCCGGTCGAGGCCGGTGGTGGGCTCGTCGGCGAGCAGCAGCGGCGGGTCGGGGGCGAGCGCCAGGGCGGTGGCGAGGCGTTGCGCCATGCCGCCGGACAACTCGTGGGGAAAGCGGTCGAGGTCGGCGGGGTCGAGGCCGACGTCGGCGGCGAGCCGCTCGGCGACCGTGGCCGCGTCCCGCCGGGCGTGCCCGTGCGCGCGCAGGGTCTCCACCAGCAGCCGCCGGCCGGTGCGTACGGGGGTCAGCGCGGTGGCGGGACTCTGCGGCACCAGCCCGACGGCGCGACCCCGTACGGTGCGGGCGAGCCGGCGCTCGGTGCAGCCGACGAGGTCGATCTGGTCCCCGCCGGGCGGACGCAGCCAGGCGTGGCCCGAGACGGTGGCGTTGCCGGGGAGCAGGCCGAGCAGGGCGTGGGCGAGCACCGACTTGCCGCAGCCGGACTCCCCCACCACGGCCAGGAGCTCGCCCGGGTGGACGGTCAGGCGCAGGTCGGTGACCGCGTGCACCACGGCGTCGCGCAGTTGGAAGCGGACGGTGAGCCCGTCGACCTCCAGCAGGGCGGGGCGTGGGTCGACGGCGACGCGATCGGCGCCGGCAACGGTGGTGGCAGCGGCAGCCCTGGCGGTGGCGGAGCGACGGTCGCGGGTGGTGGTCACAGGTTCAGCTCCGCTCGTACGCGCGGGTCGAGGCGGTCGCGCCACCGGCCGGTGAGGACGGCCAGGGCCAGGGTGACGACGACGAGGAGCAGGCCGGGGACAAGGCTGGCCCACCAGGCGCCGGTGAGCAGGGACCGCTGGCCGTCGTTGATCATGTTGCCGATCGAGGCCAGGTGCGGGGGCAGGCCGAGGCCGAGGAAGGACAGCGCGGTCTCGTGCCAGACGGCGTGCGGCACCATCAGCGTGGTGGCCAGGGCCAGCCGGGGCAGCACGTGCGGAAGCAGGTGCCGGGTCAGCACCCGGGTGCGGCTGGCGCCGCCGGCCACCGCGGCGTCGACGAACGGCCGGGTGCGCAGGCTGAGCAGCTCGGAGCGGACGATGCGGGCGGTGGAGAGCCAGTGCGTCAGCCCGATCGACACGATCACCGCGCTCAGGCTGGGCCGCAGCATCGCGACGATGAAGATGCCCAGCAGCAGGTGCGGCAGTGCCGCGATCGTGTCGACCGTCCGCATCAGCACCCGGTCGACCCAGCCGCCGAGGGCGCCGGCGACCGCACCGACGAGGCCGCCGATCACGGTGGCCACCAGCGCGGCGACCGCCCCGACGAGCAGCGAGACGCGCAGGCCGTAGAGGCTGCGGTGGGCGACGTCGCGGCCCAGGTCGTCGGTGCCGGCCGGGTGCGCCCAGGACGGTGCGAGCCGGGTACGCGCCAGGTCCACCGCGCTCTCGTCGAGCGGCCAGAGGACGGGGGCGAGGAGGCAGGCCAGGCCCGCGCCGACCAGCACGGTCCAGGCGACGGCGGCACCGGCACGACCCGTACGCGGCTTCGACCGCCGGAGCCGGGCGGTCAGGGCGAGGTCAGTCATCGAGGCGTACCCGTGGATCGGCGGCGGCGTAGGCGAGGTCGGTGGTCAGGTTCGCGGCCAGCACCACGACGGTGGTGGCCAGGGTCGTGGCCGCCAGCAGCGGGAAGTCGCTGCCCAGCGCGGCCTGGACGGTGACCGCGCCGAGGCCCGGTAGGGAGAACACGGTCTCCACCAGGACGGCGCCGCCGATGAGTTCGGGCAGGTGGGTGCCGACGAGGGTGAGGAACGGCAGCAGCGCGGTACGCAGGGCGTGGCCGAACAGGACGGTGCGGCCGGGCAGGCCCCGGGCCCGGGCGGCGAGGACGTGGTCGTCGCGGAGGCTCTCGGCGACGGCGTCCCGGATGAACAGCACGAACCACGGCAGCTGCGCGACCGCCAGCACGCCCACCGGGAGGACGAGGTGCCGGGCCACGTCGACGGGGTCGGTGCCGGTGGCGGTGACGTCGGTCAGGCCGCCGGCCGGCAGCCAGCCGAGGGTGAGGGCGAACAGGGCGATCGCGGCCAGCCCGATCCAGAACACCGGCATCGACTGCACGGCGTACGCGGCGGCGCGCAGCGCCCGGTCGAACCAGCCGCCCCGCCGGTACGCGGCGAGCGTGCCCAGCAGCAGGCTCGCCACGAGGACGAGGGCGAGGGCGGCGCCGACGAGCAGCAGGGTCCAGCCGGCCCGGGCGGCGAGCACGGAGGTGACCGGCTCGTGGCGGCTGGTGGACCAGCCCAGGTCGCCCTGGAGCAGGTTGCCCACCCACCGCAGGTACTGCACCGGCAGCGGGTCGTCGACGCCCCAGTTGGCCCGGATCTGCGCCAGGTTCTCCTCGCTGGTGGTGAAGGCCGCCGCGCCCGCGTACTGGTGGGCGGGGTCGATCGGCGAGGCCGCGCCGAGGGCGAACATGCCGACGCTGGTGGCGGCGAGGATCGGCACGGCCACCAGCAGCCGGCGACGGACCACCGCCCCGGCTCCCGCCAGCCGTCGGCGGCGGGCGGCAGGGGCGGTCGGGGCGGGCGCGGTCACTTCCGGGTCCAGGTGTGGATGTTCCACCAGAGGCTGTTGGCCACGTCGTGCTCGTGCGGCTCCACGCGCGGCGTCACCCCGGCGACCCCGTCCCTGACCACGTAGGTGTGCTGGAGGTAGGTGAGGAACACCCACGGCAGGTCGGTGGCGAGCTGCTTCTGGAAGGTGGCGTACGCCGCCTTGCGGGTGGCCGGGTCGGCGTTGTCCCGGCCGGCCCGCAACGCCTCGTCCGCGACGGGCGAACGGTAGAAGCCGGGGTTGAAGAAGCCCTGGCCGGCGAAGGCGGAGCCGAACAGCTTGTAGGTGACGAAGTCCGGGTCGTACGGCGTGCCGTAGCCCATGACCACCGCGTCGCTCTTCATCCGGGGGGTGATCGCGTCCCAGGTCAGCCCCTCGGGAGTGATCTTGATGCCGACCTTCCTGGCGTCGGCGGTCACCGCGAGGGCGAGCTCCTTGCGCAGGCTGTCGGTCGCCGGGTACATCAGCGCGAACGCGGCCGGCCGGCCGTCCTTCACGCGGATGCCGTCAGGGCCGGGCCGCCAGCCGGCGGCGTCGAGGGCGGCGGTCGCGGCGGCCGGGTCGGCGGCGGGCCTGCCGACGATCGACGGCTCGGCGAACTCCGACGTGGGCGGGACCGGCCCGAACGCCGGCTCGCCCGCCCCGCCGAGCAGACCGTCGACCATGGCGGCCCGGTCCACCGCCGCGTTCAGCGCCCGCCGTACCGCCGGGTCGCCGGTCACCGGGTTGCCCATCGGCAGCATCACGCCCCGGTAGTCGGCGGTGGGCACCCGCTGCACGCGGTAGCCGCCCAGCCCGTCGAAGCCCGCGGCGAGCTTGGGCGCCAGCTCCGCCACGTCGAACTCCCCCGCCCGCGTCCGCTGCGCGCGCACGTTGTCGTCGGCGACGAACGCCACCACCACGCCGGAGTTGGCGGGCCGGCCGCCCCAGTACTTCTCGTTGGCCGCGAGGACGAGCCGGTCGCCCGGGGTCCAGGACGTCACCCGGTACGGGCCGGTGCCCACCGGCCTGCGGTTGAACTCCGCCTTGTTGATGTCCTGGCCGGCGAGGGCCTTCGCCGGGACGACGCCCAGCGCCAGCCGCTGGAGGAACGGGGCGTAGGCGTAGCGCAGCGTGAAGACCACGGTCGACGGGTCCGGCGCGGCGACCGAGGCGAGCATGTCCAGGTCCGAGCGGAGCGTGGAGTCGACCTTCGGGTCCAGCACCGCCTGGTAGGTGAAGACCACGTCCTGCGCGGTCAGCGGGCTGCCGTCGTGGAACTGCACGCCGTCGCGCAGCTTCGCGGTGACGGTCCGCCCGTCCGCCGACACCGTGGGCAGTTCCCGCGCCAGCGCCGGCACCAGTTGGTTGCGCTCGTCGCGGCCGACCAGCCCGTCGAAGATGAGCGAGGCCCCGTCGACCCCGTAGTTGAGCACCGGGTTCAGCGTCTCCGGCTCCCCCGCCGTGGCCACCACGAGGGTGCCGGCGGCCCCCGCGCCCGCCGTCGAGGTGGTGGGGGACGTGCAGCCGGCCACGGCGAGGACAGCGCCGACGGCCATCGCCGCCACGCGCACGGACACGGGCGTACCCATCGCATGCTCCCGGGGTCGGTTCGTCGCACGGCCCCGACGCCTGCGACGCCGGGGTCCTACGGTGGTGGGCCGGGATCGCCGACGGTGGAGTGCGGCGGCCCTGGCCGGCGGCGGACCGGACCGGCTCCGCGCGGCGGGGCCGGCCCCGGCGCGCGGCCTGACGATCTTGATCCACCGCTAACGCAAGCATCCCGCAGTTGCCACAGATATGCAAGAAGCGCCCCGCCGGCGGGCGGGGCGGCCCCCGGTCCTCCGGGGGCCGCCCCGGCGTCCGCCGGGTCGACGGGCGCCGGGGGCGGTGGGCTCAGCCGATGGGCAGCGCCGTCGCCCACTCCTGCCAGGCCCGCTCGACCCGGGCCGGGTCCTGGTCGTCGGCGAAGAGGTGGTGGCCGAGGACCAGGGCGTCGCCCCGCTCGGCCCCGGAGTAGAGGAACCGGTAGAGGCCGTCGGCGGTGCGCACCCCGACGTACGTCGGGAGGCCGACGAGGTCGACGACGCCCTCGACCGGCGGCAGCCCGTCGACGGCGAGCCGGACCGGCTGCCCCTCGGCGACCGGGCCGGCGATGCCGAAGGCGCGCGTCACCGCCGCCCACACCGCGTCCGGCCCGCCGGCGCCGGGGCGGAACGCCGAGACCGGGGCGCCCGTCCGGCCCGGGAAGTGGGCCAGGTACGCGGCGAGCGTCCCCAGGTACATGTCCCAGCCGACCTTCATCGCCTCGTACTCGGTCTCCCAGTTGTCACCGAGCACCCCGCTCTGGACGAGCCGCAACACCGTGCTGCCCTGGTCGCGGCCCTCGATGAGGTATTCCATCGCCATGAAGGTGCCGTCCGGCCCCGGCTCGGTGCGGTCCGCGAACCGCTTCCCGGGCTCCCACGCGGTGATCGTCGCCTCCTCGACGTGGCCGGCCATCGTCAGGCGGGTCCGCCCGCCCTCGCCGGGCTCGATCTCGCTGCGACCCATGAACCAGGAGTCGAGGCCCGGGCCGGTGGCGATGGCCTCCCACACCTGCTCGGGGGTGGCGGCCAGCTCGACGTCCTTGTGCAGCTCGAAGCGGTGTCCCATGTCAGTGCCCTTCGATCGGAGTGTCGGTGTCGGTGTCGGTCTTGGTGCCGGACGAGGTCGGGGCGGGCTCGGCGCTGGGGTGCAGCGCGAGCACGACGCGGTGGTCGCGGCCGCCGGGGGCGTTCTCGTCGTGGTATCTGGCCACGAGGGTGGTGACGGCGGCGGCGAGTTCGTTGGCGAAGGCCGCGCGGTCGGCGGCGGTGGCGAAGCGGACGTCGGCGTCGACGGCGAAGGTGGCGACGCGCCGGTTCGCGCGGTCGGCGCCGGTAATGAGGGAGCCGACGTCCTGGACGAGGCGGGCGGCGAGGGCGAGCAGCCATCGCGCGGAGAGCCGGTCGGGGGCCTGGGAGGGGTCGGGGCGCACGGCGGCCAGGGCGGTCGGCGAGATGACGTACGACGCGGCGGTGGCGCGCATGACGCGTTCGGTGACGTTGCCCTTGCGGCGCTCCTCGACCAGCTCGACGAGGCCGTGCTGCTCGAGCGCGCGCAGGTGGTAGTTGACCTTCTGTCGGGGCAGGCCGACGCGGGCGGCGAGCATGGTCGCCGAGGCGGGCTCGGCGAGCGCGGCGAGCAGCCGGGCCCGGATGGGGTCCAGCGACGCCTCGGCCGCCGCCGCGTCCTCGATCACAGCGATGTCGAACATGACCCAACCCTGTCACCGACAATTGTTCCTGTCAAGACAGAAAATCTTGTCGGTGCGCGGGCGCCGGGGACGGGAGGGAACGGGGCGGGTGGCGGGGCCTGGGTCGCCGCGCAGCGAGGGCCGCGCTCAGGGACCGGTCGACGGGCAGCGGAGCCACTCGACCAGGGGCAGCGGCAGGAACTCCAGGCAGCGGCCCGCCGCAGGAGGCTCGGGTGCGGGCGACGCGGTGGCCGGCGCCGGGACGCCCTGCGCGGGTGACGCGGTGGCCGGCGCCGGTGACGCGGTGGTCGGCGCCGGGACGCCGGGCGCGGGTGAGCCGAGTGGCGGCGGGACGGGGGCCGGCGGCACGGCGGTCGGCGTCGGGTCGACCGGCGCGGCCGGCGCGTCGCCCGACGCCGGAACGACAAGTGGCGGCGCCGCCGCAGGGAGCAGCCCGCCCGGGCCGGCCACCTCCTGCCGGACGACCGGTGCCCGCACACCGGCGAGGCGGGCACGGGGAAGCGCCGTCACGCCGACGCCCGGCCCGATCGCCTCCGGCTCCCGGACGGCGGTCGGGATGCCGACCGCGCCGACGGTCGGTTCCGCCGTGGCGATGGGGGACCCGCCCGCCCGGTACCGCGGGTCGACCCGCTCCGACCCGAGGGCGCCGGCGGTCAGTGTCGCGTACGCCAGGGTGGCGACGGCGGCGGCGAGCGCCGTCCGGCGGTCGGGCCGCAGGGCGGTCGGCGGGGCCTGGGCCGGCACGACCGGTGGCGGGGGGACCGGCCGCGTCCGCCGGTGCGCGGCGAGCAGCGCGTCGAGCTGCGCGCCGACGACCGCGCGCTCGCCGGTCGCGGCGGCCAGGGCGAGCGTGAGGTAGAAGCGGAAGTTCACCGTGGCGGCGGCCGGCACCCGCAGCCCGGCGAGCCGGCCGCCGTCGGCGGTGTGCAGCAGGGTGACCGGCGCGTCGGGGTGGTGCGCGACGCCCGGCATGTCCGCGTACGCCCACTCGCGCCGTCCCGCGCGGCCGGCGAAGGCCACCCTCCGGTCGGTCACGACGGCCAGGCCGGCGTCGACCGCCCGCAGTCCCTTCGGCAGCGCTCGGCCGTCCCCCACCATCTCGGTCGCGGCCACGTCGAGGCCCGGCGCGGGCAGTCCGGGCACGTGCCGGGCGTCGGCCTCGACCAGCTCCGCCGCCGGCAGCACCCGGAACACGACCTCGTCGTCGTCGAGGTCGACCGGCAGGCCGGTACGCGGCTGCGCGTACCCGAGGAACCCGGCCGCCTCGATCCGCAGCCGGACCAGGTGGTCGTCGCGCCGGCGCCAGGCGGCGACGTCGGCGTCGTACGCGCGTGACCGCCGGCCGCTCTCCCGCTCCGCCCACCGGGCCCGCCAGCCCGGCGACGCCGCCGCCGGGCTCGTGATGTTGACGCGTGGTCGCACCGTCACGCCCGGTACAACCGCCGACGTCCGGCGCAGGACACGCACGGCGATCGATACTTCCGATTGTTCCGACTGATGAGGTTTGCCCCCGGCGGCCGGGGCACCGGCCCCGCCCCTCCCCCGTCAGCTCATCGTGGCGAGCAGCTCCCGGCAGGCCCGCTCGCAGGCGCGGCAGGCGTCGGCGCAGATCCGGCAGTGCTCGTGCTCGTCGGCGTGGCCGCCGCACTCGTCGGCGCAGGACCCGCAGGCGGTGGCGCACGCCTCCAGCAGGCTCCGGCTGATGTTCGCGTCGTAGCCGGTGTGCCGGGACAGCACCCGGGCGGTCGTCGTGCAGATGTCCGCGCAGTCCAGGTTCGTCCGCACGCATCTGGCCAGCTCGCCCACCATGTCCTCGCTCAGGCAGGCGTCGGCGCACGCCGTGCAGGCCTGGGCGCAGTCGTTCAGGGCGTCGATGACGGCGGCGAGCCGGGACCGGTCCAGATTGATCGACTTCGGGTACGCGTCGAGCATCGGCTTCGTGGTGCTGGGCACGGCACTCTCCTCTCGGTCGTTGCCCCCGCCCTACCCGCGACGGTCGCCGGCATGCCCCCGGCGCGCCCGACGACTCCCGGCGGGGGCGGTCCCGCCGACGCGAAGGCCGGCCGGGGGCGCCGGCGCCCCGGTTGCGGCGGCCGTTCATGATCGGTCGCATGTTCAGGCGCATGTGGGAGACGGCCCGCGAGAACCGGCGGCAGCAGGACCTGATGTTCAAGTCCGGGGCAGCGAGGTCCAGGAACCCGGAGGGCTGCTGCGACTGCTGCGACCTCGGCCTCTTCTCCACGCTGCTGATGCTGGGGTCGGCCACGGCCGCCGCGACCCGCGCGCCGGCGCTGGACCGGGCCGGGGTGGCGGCCATCCGGGGCTACCGCCGGTGGCTGTCGCCGCACTGGCCGGGCCGGTGCCGGTTCACGCCGACCTGCGGGGCGTACGGGCTGACGGCGGTCGAACGGCACGGCCTGGCGGTCGGTGGCCGGATGGCGGCCGAGCGGGTGCGCCGCTGCCGGCCCGGCGTGCCGCGCGGCACACACGATCCGGTGCGCTGACCGGTTCGTCCGAGCTTGAGTCGGGCGGAGATCGGGTACAACGAAGCCATGGGCCGACTCAGCAGCTCGCCACCCCCGCCGCAGGCCGTCGAGCTGCGGCGGTGGACGTTGTCCGAGGCGGGAGACCTGCGCCGGCTGCGCGCGTCCCTGCACGAGGAGCTGACCGGCGACGTCCTCGACGAGGGTGAGGCCCTGGAGGAGGTCCCCGAGCTCGTCGTCCTGATCGCCACGGAACTCGCCACGAACGCCCTGCGACACGGGATCCCGCCGACCATCGTCCGGCTGCTCGCCACCGAGGACTGCCTCATCCTCGACGTCGCCGACCACGATCTCGGCTCGCTGCCGGAGCTGACCGACGCCCAGCCCGACGGCGCCGGCGGCCGAGGCCTGCAACTCGCCCGCGCCCTCTCCCTCGACGTCGGGTGGTACGCGACCGGCGACACCAAGAACATCTGGGCGTCCTTCCCCCGCACCGCGCGGCTGAGCGGCACCCGGCCCTCCTGACCGGCGCTCGGCGGGCCGGGCCGGCATCGCGACGACCTACACTCGTAGCCATGAGGCAGTCAGCGTGATCATCAGACAGCGGCAGGTCGCGGCGCGGGATCACCTCTGCTGGTCGTACGAGGACCCGGAGTCGCTCGCCGCCGAGGCGGAGGGCTACCTGCTCGCGGGCCTGGCCGCCGGTGAACGCGTCTGGTATGTCACGCCGCACGCCGCCGACCCGGTGGTCGACCGGCTGCACGCCCTGCCCGGCTTCGCCGCGGCCGTGCGCCGGGGCGCCGCCGCCGTGATCCCGCTCTTCTCGACGTACTCGCACGGCCACGTCGTCGACCCGCCGACGCAGGTCGCCGCCTACGCGGCGGCCACCGACGAGGCGCTCGCCGCCGGGCACACCGGGCTGCGCGTGGTCGCCGAGGCCACCGAGATGGTCCGCACCCCGGCCCAGCTGGAGAGCTTCACCCGCTACGAGCACCTCGTCGACCGCTACATGCGGACCTGGCCGTTCTCGGCAATGTGCGCCTACCACCGGCGCGAGCTGGGCGATCGGGCGGTCGCCGAGCTGGCCTGCATGCACCCCGACACGAACGCCGAGGACGTGCTGTTCCGGCTGTACGCCGTGGCCCCCGACGACGGGCACGCCGCGCTGACCGGCGAGCTGGACCTGTCCAACCACGAGCTGTTCCGCACCGCCCTCGACCGCGCCGACCTGCGCCCCACCGACGGCGAGCTGGTCCTGTCGGCGACCGGGCTGCGCTTCCTGGACCACCGCGCCTTGGCCCACCTGGGCGACTACGCGCGCCGCCGCAACGCGACCGCCGTGCTGCGCACCGCCCGCCCGACCGCGGCGCGCCTGGTCGACCTGCTGGACCTGCCCGGCATCCGGGTGGAGGTCGCGCGATGAGGACCGGCGCGCCCGCCCTGCACCACGGTTACTACCACGAGGCCGTCCGGTACGACTCCGACGACGAACTGCTCGCCGTGGCGGTGCCGTTCCTGCTCGGCGGCGTCGATGCCGGCGAGCCCACCTACGTGACCCTGGGCGAGCACACCGCCGCGCTGGTCCGCGCGGCGCTGCCGGCCCGGTGCGGGGTCGAGTTCCTGCCCGGCGGCGACATGTACGCGCGGCCCGCCTCCGCGATCCGGTCCTACCGTCAGCTCCTCGCCGAGCAGGTG
The DNA here is from genome assembly GCF_053602615.1 of Micromonospora sp. NPDC004336. NCBI lineage: Bacteria > Bacillati > Actinomycetota > Actinomycetes > Micromonosporales > Micromonosporaceae > Micromonospora > Micromonospora sp. NPDC004336. The sequence continues at coordinate 756 of NZ_JBSGDY010000159.1, read as the reverse complement.
GCCGCCGGCGCCCGGCAGATCCGGATCATCGGCGAGGTGCCCCGGGACGCCTTCGGTGCGACCTGGGACTGGTGGGCCCGTTACGAGTCGGCGATCAACCACGCGTACGACGACTTCCCGCTGTGGAGCATGTGCGCGTACGACACCCGGGGCACGCCGCCCGAGGTGCTGGCGGACGTGGCCCGGACCCATCCCCGCTTCGCGACCGCCGACGGCCGGCACGTGCCGAGCTCGGCCTGGACGCCGCCCACGGCGTACCTGCGGGAGAACCGGGCGATCGTGCCCGATCCCCTCCAGGCGGCACCGCCGCTGATCGAGCTGGCCGACCCGACGGCGGCAGCGGCGCGGGCCGCCGTCCACCAGGCCGACCGGGGTCAGGTGCCGGCCGACGACCTGGACGATCTCGTCGTCGCGGTCAGCGAGACCGTCACGAACGCGCTGCGGCACGGCCGGCCGCCGGTCCGGCTGCGGCTCTGGTCCGGCGACGACCGCATCGTGGCGACCGTCGGCGACGGCGGCGACGGGCCGGCGGACCCGTTCTGCGGGCTGCTTCCCGCCGCCAAGGACGACACCCCGGGCGGGCTGGGCCTCTGGATCACCTACCAGTCGTGCAGCCACGTCACCTGGCACCGCGACGACGACGGTTACACGCTGCGGCTGACGGTCGGCACCCCGCCCGGCGACTGACCGGCCGGGCGGCGGCCGGTCCGTGGCGCAGCGTGTAACCGTCGTCGTCGCGGTGCCAGGTGACGTGGC
>NZ_JBSGDY010000158.1:0-14793 GCF_053602615.1 Micromonospora sp. NPDC004336 | reverse complement strand
GGGCGCCGGTCGCGCCCGCGCGCGGCCGTGGTCACCAGCGGAAGCCGGCGGCGTACGAGACGCTGGCCAGCACCTGCTGGCCGCTGGTGTTCGGGTGGAAGTAGTCCCAGCCGGAGAGCTGGCTGAGGGCGAACGGGTAGCCGAAGACCGCGTTGCCGTCGAACAGGCAGTTCGCCCCGTACGCGGCGCAGGCCTGGGCGAGCTGGCCGTTGAAGTCGATCACGCGCTGCCGGACCCGGTTGCGGCGGTCGACGTCGGCCTGGTTTGTGGAGGTCGGGTTGGCCAGCATGGACTGGCAGATGCCGAAGAGCGACCAGGCGCTGCGGGCGCTGCCGCTGCCCTTGCCGACGTACCAGAGCCGGTGGATGTCCGGGATGCTGATCACGAGGACCTTGGCGTTGGGCAGACCCGCCCGCAGCCGGTTGAGCGCGGAGTCGATGTTGGCCCGGAAGGTGGTCACCGGCGTCATCGTCGACTCGGAGCCGGTGCAGGCGTCGTTGGCGCCGATCAGCATGGTGACGTAGTCGACGCCCTGGCTGACCGCGGTGCCGGCCTGGCCGTACATGTCGGCGGACTTCGCGCCGCTGCGGGCGTCGTTGTGGTTGCGGCCGGCGATGGCGGCGTTGGTCGCGCGGATGCGCAGGTAGTGGCTGTTCACCGTGGAGTCGTCGCCGGTGCTGAAGGACCGGGAGGTGCAGTCGGTGTACCAGCCGCAGGCGTTGAAGCCGCGGGTGATCGAGTCGCCGAGGCTGGCCATCGAGCTGGGGGGTGGTCCGGGGTCGGCGGCGGCCGGGGCGCCGGCGAGCAGGACGAGGGCGGTGACTGTGGCGAGGGGGGCGAGCAGCCGTCGGAAGGGCTTCATGGTGGCCTCCGGATCGCGGGTGCCGACGGTGATGGTGCGGTGAACAGAGCGTATAGATGTCCATCAGTGTCCACAATGTTTCCGTCGGGTGACGGCCGCAGCTCGGGCGAAAAGGACAAAGGCGGGTCTTGCCTACGATCTTAAGTATGTGAATACTTCAGTGAGCTCGGCCGGTTCCCCCAGATCGGCCGGGTCGGTTCCCGGCCCCGTCACCCCCGGCGCGGGCCAGTCACCCCCTCCATGGAGGTTGTTGCATGCGACCCACGAGGTCATCGCTCCGTCGTGCCGCCACCCTCGCCGCGGCCGGAGCCCTGGTTGCCGGCTCGCTGATCGGCGCGCCCGCCCAGGCCGCGCCCGCGTTCGCGTCCCCGGACGCCGCCGCCGGCCTCGCCGAGCGCCTCGGCGACCGCTCCGCCGGCACGTACGCCGACGCCAGCGGCAAGATGGTCGTCACCGTGACCGACGCGCTCGCCGCCCGGCAGGTCAGCGCCGCCGGCGCGACCCCGAAGATCGTCAAGCGCGGCGCCGGCGAGCTGGCCCGCGCCACCGCGGAGCTGGACCGCTCCGCGAAGATCCCCGGCACCGCCTGGTGGACCGACCCGGCCACCAACCAGGTCGTCGTCTCCGTCGACAGCACCGTCACCGGCGCCAAGCTGGAGCGCGTCAAGGCCGCCGCCGCGCGGATGAACGGCGCGATCCGCATCGAGGCCGAGGCCGGCGTGCTGAGCACCCGCATCTCCGGTGGCCAGGCCATCTACGCCGGTGGCGGCGGCCGCTGCTCGCTCGGCTTCAACGTCCGCAGCGGCAGCACCTACTACTTCCTCACCGCCGGGCACTGCACCAACATCTCCTCCAGCTGGTACAGCAACTCGGCCCAGACCAGCCTGCTGGGCACCCGCACCGGCAGCAGCTTCCCGGGCAACGACTACGGCATCGTGCGGCACAGCAACTCCGCCAACGCGGCCGGCAACGTCTCCCTCTACAACGGCAGCTACCGCGACATCACCGCCGCCGGCAACGCCTACGTCGGCCAGTCGGTGCAGCGCTCTGGCAGCACCACCGGCCTGCGCAGCGGCTCGGTGACCGCGCTCAACGCCACGGTGAACTACGCCGAGGGCTCGGTCTCCGGCCTGATCCGCACCAACGTCTGCGCCCAGCCGGGCGACAGCGGCGGCTCGCTGTTCAGCGGCACCATCGCCCTGGGCCTGACCTCGGGCGGCAGCGGCAACTGCACCACCGGTGGCACCACCTTCTTCCAGCCGGTCGGCGAGGCGCTGAGCCGCTACGGCGTCAGCATCTTCTGATCGAACGCACGCCAGCGGGCCGCCGGGTGATCCCGGCGGCCCGTCCGCGTGCCCGGGCCGGTTCGCCGGACTGGGCCGGGCCGACCGGGGTACGTTGCGGTCGGTGAACGACCCCGTGACCCCGCCCGCCTCCGCCTGGGCGCCACTGCGGCTCGCCGCGTTCCGCAGCCTCTGGCTGGCGGTGCTGGCCAGCAACGTGGGCACCTGGATGCAGACCGTCGGCGCGCAGTGGCTGCTCGTCGACGAGGCCAACGCCTCGACCCTGGTGTCGCTGGTGCAGACGGCCAGCATGCTGCCCGTGCTGCTGCTCGCGCTGCCCGCCGGCGCGCTGGCCGACACCCTGGACCGCCGCCGGCTGCTGATCGGCGTGCAGTGCTTCCTCGCCGCCGTCGGCGTACTGCTGACCGGCCTGACCGCCGCCGACCGGATGCCGCCGGCGCTGCTGCTCACCCTGACCTTCGCCCTCGGCGTCGGCCAGGCGCTGACCCTGCCGGCGTGGCAGGCGGTCATCCCCGAGCTGGTGCCCCGGTCGCAGCTCGTCTCGGCCTCGGCGCTCGGCTCGATCAGCGTCAACCTGGCCCGCGCGGTCGGGCCGGCGGTGGCCGGCGTGCTGGTGGCCCGGGCCGGCGTCGCCACCGTCTTCGCCGTCAACGCGGTGTCGTTCGCCGTCTTCGCGCTGGCGCTGCTGCGCTGGCGGCCGGACCGGCCCGAGGGCGACATGCCGGAGCGGTTCGCCGCCGCGTTGCGCGCCGGCGGCCGGTACGTGCGGCACTCGCCGGTGGTCCGCCGGATCCTGCTGCGCGCGGCGCTGTTCGTGGTGCCGGGCAGCGCCCTGTGGGCCCTGCTGCCCCTGGTCGCCAGCCGCCGGCTGCACCTGGGCGCCGGCGGGTACGGGGTGCTGCTCGCCGCGCTCGGCGTCGGCGCGGTGGCCGGCGCTCTCGTGCTGCCCCGGATCAGGCTGGCGCTCACCACCAGCCGGCTTCTGCTGCTGGCCGGACTGGTCTACGCGGCCGTCCTCGGGGTGCTCGCCCTGTCTCCCGGGCCGGTGCCGGTCGCGCTGGCCCTGGTGCCCGCCGGCATGGCGTGGATGACGGTGCTGTCCAGCGTCAACGCCGCGATGCAGCTCTTCCTGCCCGGTTGGGTACGCGCCCGGGGGCTCTCGGTCTACCAGATGGTCTTCGCCGGCGGGCAGGCGCTCGGCGCGGTGGCCTGGGGCGCCCTCGGCGAGGTGGCCGGTCTCGTCGTCGCGCTCGCCGCGGCGGCGGCGCTGATGGCGGCCGGCGCGGCGACCGTGCCGATCTGGCCGCTGCGCGACACCCGGGGCGTCGACCGTGACCCGGCGGTGTGGTGGCCCGAGCCGCACCTGACGCTGCCCGCCGACCCGCGTACCGGGCCGGTGCTGGTGACCGTCTCCTACACGGTGCCGCCCGAACGGCAGGCCGAGTTCGTGGCGGCGATGCGGTTGGTGGGCCGGTCGCGTCGGCGTACCGGGGCGATGCGCTGGGGGCTGTTCCGCACGGGGGAGCGGGAGCACGGCTTCGTCGAGGTCTACCAGGTGCCGTCCTGGGAGGAGCACCTGCGCCAGCACGGCGGGCGGCTCACCGGCGCCGACCGTGGCGCGGAGGAGCGGGCCCGGGCGCTCACCGTCGGGAAGATCGTGGTGAACCACCTGCTCCCCGCCGACCCGCCCGACTGAGCGGTCTTGGGACAGAGGCCCGCCCGACCGGGCGGTCTCGGGACAGAGGCCCGCCCGACTGGGCGGTCCGGGACAGGGGCCCGGCCGGCCGGTCCGGTCAGCGGGTGAGGCCGGCGTCGGCGAGGACGGCGAAGCCCCCGCCGAGGTCGCACTCCACCGTCAGCGTCAGCAGGTCGGCCCCCTCGACGGGAAAGGAGAGCGCCTCCACCGGGCGGGTCATCGTCGTCGTCCGGCTCCCCCGGGGCTGCCGGGTCAGGGTGTCGTCGGGCTCCCGGACGGTCACCACGGCGCTGATCCGCACGGCGGTCTCCGGGTCGTCGTCGGGCGGGTACCAGGCGCGGAAGGTCGCCGAGAAGTCCAGGTAGCGGCGCTTGAGGGGGTAGCTGACCGACCGGCTCCGGTCCTCGCCGTCGTTGGTCGGGCAGGAGAGCACGACCGGGTGCGGCAGGTCGGCGCGGCCGGCCAGGGCGCGTGGCAGCGGTCGCAGGTAGGCGCTGCCGGTCTCGGGCGTCAGCGCGTCGAGGTACGTCCGGCCTGGGTCGCCCGGGGCGCCGGTGCCCGGCGCGGCCGGGGTGGTGACGGGCGCGGTCGTGCCCGTGCTCGCCTGCGACGGGCTGGGCGGCGGCGTGGGCAGCCGGTCGGGGCCCTGCCGGGGCCACTGCCAGGCGAGCACGGCGACGAGCAGGCTGACCAGACCGACTGCCGCCGAGGTCTTCCCGTCGGGCGTCAAGCGGCGGCGGGGGGAGTCCGTGCCGGACACCGGCTCGGTCATGAGAGGTCACCTGCGCAAGATCGATGGGGGTGGTTCATTATCCCGGCCGGGCGGTGACGTGGTGTACCCGGCGGATGACGGGTTACCGACAGCGATCTTGGCTGCTTTCTGGGATAAATGCGCCCCGTGCCCGACGACCGGCCCGCCGTCGTCGGCGCCGCCGGAGCAGGCCCCGGAGGCGGCTGGACCGCCACCCCGACGTGAGGAGCCACGAGATGACCTCGGATCAGCAGGGCCGCCCGGCGTCGCCGCCTCCCGGCCCGGGCGGGCCCGCGGCGCCGAAGCCGCGCGGCGGCAGCCGGTGGCCCCTGGTCGCGGTGGGGGCCGCCGCGCTGGCCGTCCTCCTCGGCCTGCTCGCCACGGTGCTGTCGCTGCGGGCGCTCGACCAGGCCAACGACGCCCGGGACATCGCCCGGGCGGCCGGCGCGGGCCGGGGGGTGGAGGGGCGGCCGGGCCCCGGGGAGCCGGCGGGGACGTCGACGGCACCCGCGCCGGCGACAACCGGGGCGGAACCGCCCCCGCCGGGGCCGAGCCTCAGCGGGAGCGCGGAGCCGTCGCTCGACCCGCGGACCGAGTTCAAGGAGAAGTACGTCGGCGAGCGCCTCACGCTGCGGGCCAACTGCGGCACCGACCTGGACATCGACCTGGACAAGCCCGAGGTGCGGGTCAGCGACGGCGAGGAACTCCGGTTCACCGCCCGCTGCGGCGGCAACTCGTCGTACTTCAACCTGGCCAGCAGGGCGCGGGGCGCCCAGGTCGACGCCGCGACGCTCGGCGCCGCGGACTGCGACGAGCGGATCGCGAAGGGCGCCATCGGCACGGACATCAACGTCCCCGCCCGCAAGGGCGTGGTGCTGTGCGTCCGGACCTCGTTGACGGAGGCGCGGGAGCGCGGCGACACCTGGAAGATGGCCCTGGTGGAGGTCACCGACGTCAACGACGACGGGACGGTGGTGCTGACCGCGAAGGCCTGGGACATCCCGCTGTAGCGGCGGGAGACGGATCCGCGTCGCCGCCCGGAGCCCGCCTCCCTCACCCCGCAACGGGGTGCGGGGGGAGGCTGACAGAATGCCAGGGGTAACGGTGTACCGCAGATGAGGAGACGCAAGTCGTGATCCGTACCCATGACGCCGGCAGCCTGCGCGCGACGGACGCCGGCACCACGGTGACGCTCGCCGGCTGGGTGGCCCGCCGGCGCGACCACGGCGGCGTGATCTTCGTCGACCTGCGCGACGGCTCCGGCGTGGTCCAGGCGGTGTTCCGCGAGGAGGACGCGCACGCGCTGCGCAACGAGTTCTGCGTGAAGGTCACCGGCGAGGTGACCCGCCGCCCCGAGGGCAACGAGAACCCGGAGCTGCCGACCGGCGAGATCGAGGTGACCGTCGCCGAGCTGGAGGTGCTCTCCGAGGCGGCCCCGCTGCCGCTGCCGGTCGACGACCAGGTCGAGGCCGGCGACGACATCCGGCTGCGCTACCGCTACCTCGACCTGCGCCGCAGCGGCCCCGCGAAGGCGATGCGGCTGCGCTCGCGGGCCAACCAGCTCGCCCGCACGGTGCTGCACGAGCGGGACTTCCTGGAGATCGAGACCCCGACGCTGACCCGGTCCACCCCGGAGGGCGCGCGCGACTTCCTGGTGCCGGTGCGCCTCCAGCCGGGCAGCTGGTACGCGCTGCCGCAGTCGCCGCAGCTGTTCAAGCAGCTGCTGATGGTCGGCGGCATGGAGCGTTACTACCAGATCGCCCGCTGCTACCGCGACGAGGACTTCCGCGCCGACCGGCAGCCGGAGTTCACCCAGCTCGACATCGAGATGTCCTTCGTCACCGAGGACGACGTGATCGACCTCGGCGAGGCGATCGTCTCGGCGCTGTGGAGGGACCTGGCCGGCCACGAGATCTCCCGGCCGATCCCGCGCATCACCTGGCACGACGCGATGGCCCGCTACGGCTCCGACAAGCCCGACCTGCGCTACGGCGTCGAGCTGACCGAGCTGACCGACTATCTGCGCGGCACGCAGTTCCGGGTCTTCGCCGGCGCGATCGACGCGGGCGGCTACGTCGGCGCCGTCGTCATGCCGGGCGGCGCGTCCCAGAGCCGCAAGGAGCTGGACGGCTGGCAGGACTGGGCCAAGGCGCGCGGCGCGCGCGGCCTGGCGTACGTGGTGCTCGACGCCGAGACCGGCGAGGCGCGCGGGCCGGTGGCGAAGAACCTCTCCGCCGAGCACCTGGGCGGGCTGGCCGACGCGGTCGGCGCCAAGCCGGGCGACGCGGTCTTCTTCGCCGCCAGCACGAACACGCGCGAGGCGCAGGAGCTGCTCGGCGCGGCCCGCATCGAGATCGCCAAGCGGGCCGGCCTGGTCGACGAGAGCGCCTGGGCGTTCTGCTGGGTGGTCGACGCGCCGATGTTCGAGCGCACGGACGAGGGCGGCTGGACGGCGGTGCACCACCCGTTCACCTCGCCGAACGCCGAGTGGGTCGACCGGTTCGAGGAGGCGCCCGACCGCGCGCTGGCCTACGCGTACGACATCGTCTGCAACGGCAACGAGATCGGCGGCGGCTCGATCCGTATCCACCGGGGCGACGTGCAGCAGCGGGTCTTCGACCTGCTCGGCATCACGCCCGACGAGGCGCAGGACAAGTTCGGCTTCCTGCTGGAGGCGTTCAAGTACGGCGCCCCGCCGCACGGCGGCATCGCCTTCGGCTGGGACCGGGTCTGCATGCTGCTCGCCGGCGCGGACTCGATCCGCGAGGTCATCGCCTTCCCGAAGACCCGGGGCGGCTTCGACCCGCTGACCGGCGCGCCGACGCCGATCACCGCCCAGCAGCGCACCGAGGCGGGCATCGACGCCAAGCCGAAGCCGCCGGCCGCCCCGCACGCCGGCACGGCCGGCCCGGCGGCCCCGGTGGCCGACCCGACCTGACCGGGTCGACCTCCCCGACGGGCCGGGAGGTCCCCGTCATGACGCGCGCGGCGACCTGACGGGGACCCCGCCGGCGGTCGCGGGCACCGGCGTCGCGGCGAGGCGCCGCGACCGGGTACCACCCGGGCCCTCCGGGACCTCGGCGCCGCCGGGGTCCCGGGCCTCGGGGGCGGGACCCCGGGCCCGGGGGCGGCGAGGTTCGGGCGCGCTGGCGCCGACGCGAGGAGAGGGGGCGGCATGACGCTGCTCGTGGTGGGGGCCAGCGGTTACCTCGGCGGCGAGGTGTGCCGGCAGGCGGTCGCGGCGGGGGAGCGGGTGGTCGGGACGTACCACTCGTGCGGGGTCGAGGTGCCGGGCGTCGACGCGCGCCGGCTGGACGTGACGGACCGGGCCGCGGTGCGCGAGCTGGTCGCCCGGGTGCGCCCCGACGCCGTGGTGAGCACCCCCTACCGGTACGCGGAGTGGACGGTGACCGCCGACGGCGCGGCCCACGTGGCGTACGCGACCGCCGAGGTGGGGGCGCGGCTGGTGCACCTGTCCAGCGACGCGCTGCACGCCGGCCGTCCCGAGCCGTACGCCGACGACGAGCCGCCGAGCCCGGTCTTCCCGTACGGGGCGGCCAAGGCGGCGGCCGAGACCGCCGTACGGGCGATCGACCCGAGCGCCGCGCTGGTGCGCACCTCGCTCATCGTGGGCGACGAGCGGAGCAAGCAGATCCGGCTCTGCCTCGACGCGCTCGCCGGGCGGGCCGCCCTGTTCACCGACGAGATCCGCTGCCCGGTCGACGTCACCGACCTCGCCGCTGCCGTCCTCGACCTGGTCGACAGCCGGTACGCCGGACCGCTGAACGTCGCCGGCCCGGACGCGGTGAGTCGGGCCGAGCTGGGGCGGCTGGTCGCGGCCCGCTTCGGCCTCGACGCGGGCGGGCTGAAGACCACCACCAGCGCCTCCACGGGGCTGGTCCGCCCGGTCGAGGTGCGCCTGGACTCGTCCCGCGCCGCCGCTCTGCTGCCGACCCGACTGCGCGGCATCCGCGAGCTGCTCGCCCCCTGAGGCCCGGCTCGCCGCTCAACCCGGCGCCCGGGCTCGCCGCTCAACCCGGCGCGCCCCGCCCATCGCCCGGATCCCCGGCCCACGACTGACGCAGAATTTCTATGCACAACTCTTGTGCATAGAATCTGTGCACAGATATTGTGCGTATATGGAGAACGCACCCCCGCCCCCGGACGCGCCGCGCGCCGTGCACCTCGACCACCGGCAGGTCCGCGTCCTGGCCCATCCGCTGCGGATGCGGCTGCTCGGCACGCTTCGCCTCGACGGCCCGGCGACCGCGACCATGCTGGCCGAGAAGCTGGACACCAACACCGGGGCGACCAGCTACCACCTGCGGCAGCTCGCCGAGGTGGGGCTGGTGGCCGAGGATCTCGACCGCAGCGCCGGCCGGCAGCGGTGGTGGCGGGCGGCGCACGACGTCACCAACTTCGAGCCGACCGACTTCGACGACGACCCGGACGCCCGGGCGGCGGTCGAGTGGATCCAGGGCGACCAGGTGCGGCTGGTGGTCGAGCTGGCCGAGCGCTGGATGGCCGACGCGCCGCAGCAGTCCCCGCAGTGGCGGGACGCCGCCGGCATGGGCGACCTGGTGCTGGAGCTGGGGCCGGACCGGCTCCAGGCGCTCAACGACGAGCTGTGGGCGCTGCTGATGCGCTACCGGGACGAGGCGACGCCCGGCGAGCCCGACGCCCGGTCCGTGCACGTCTTCTACGGTGCCTTTCCCCGGTGGGAGGGGAAGCGGTGAGCGCGCTGTCCGTACGCCAGGTCCGGCGCCGCTTCCTCGTGCTGCACGGCCTGCGCTGGCTGCCCACCGGCCTGATGGTCCCGGTGATGATCCTGCTCATGCAGGAGCGCGGGCTGACGCTCTCCCAGATCGGCCTGGTCTCCGTCGCACAGGGACTGGTCGTGCTGGCCCTGGAGCTGCCCACCGGCGGGTTCGCCGACGCCCTCGGGCGCCGCCCGGTCCTGGTCGTGGCCTGGCTGGTCAACCTCGTCTCGCTCGCGCTGTTCGCCGTCGCCGACTCGTTCGCGCTGTTCTTCCTGATCTGGGCGTTGCAGGGCGTCTTCCGGGCGCTGGACAGCGGACCCCTGGAGTCCTGGTACGTCGACGCCACCCTCGCCGCCGACCCGGAGGCCGACTACGAGCCGGGCCTCGGCTACGCCGGCACCGTCATCGGCGTCACCATCGGCGCCGGCGCGCTGCTCGGCGGCGGTCTGGTCGCGCTCGGCCCGATCGGGCCGGTCAGCGCCCTGACCGTGCCGGTGCTGGTCGCGTTCGCGTTGCAGGCGGCGGCCCTGGTCGCGCTGCTGGTGCTGCTGGTGGAGAGCCGCCCCGCGAGGGACGCCGGGGCGCTGCGGGCGTCGGTGGTCGAGGCGCCCCGGATGATCGGGCAGGCCGTCGGGCTGCTCCGCCGGTCCCGGGTGCTGCTCGCCCTGGTCTGCGTCGAGCTGTTCTGGGGGTTCGGCATGGTCACCTTCGAGTCGCTGCTCCCCGTCCGGCTCGCCGAGGTGGTGGGCGACCCGGACCGGGCGGCGGCCCTGCTGGGACCGGCCAGCTCGGCGGCCTGGCTGGCCGGGGCGGCCGGCTCGGCGCTCACCCCGCTGATGCTGCGCTGGCTGGGCGCCGCGCCCAGCGCCGCCCTGCTGCGGATCCTGCAGGGCGCCACGGTGGTCGGGATGGGTCTGCTCGCCGGCCCGACCGGGGTGCTCATCGCCTACCTCGTCTGCTACGCCATGCACGGGGCGTCCAACCCGGTGCACATGGGGCTGCTGCACCGGCAGGTCGACGGCCCGTACCGGACCAGCGTGATCTCGCTCAACTCGATGATGGCCCAGCCCGGCTTCGCCGTCGGCGCCGTCGGGCTCACCGCGCTCGCCGACGCCGTCAGCGTCAGCGCCGCCATGCTGCTCGGCGCGGTCGTGCTGGCCGTCGCGGCCCCGCTCTACCTGCCCGCCTGGCGCGCCGGCCGCCGCGCCCCGGGCGGCGACTCCGGGTCCGCGCCGGAGGCGGTTCCCGCCGCCGGCCCGCTTCCGGCGCCCGAGGCCGTCGCCGCCGGCCCGCTCCCCGCTGCGGGCGCCGGGTCCGTCGAGCCGGTGGGTGGGCGGTCGGGGGTGGACGCAGCTTCCGCCCCGACGCAGGGCGGCTGAGCGCCCGGCGCGCCGGCGGGCCCCCGGAGGAGGGGCCCGTCGGCGCGCTCAGGCCAGGTGCACGGAGCTGCGGGCCAGCGCGCCGGTGAAGCCGAGCCGCCGGTAGAGCCGGATCGCCCCGACGTTGGCGGTGTAGACGCCGAGCGCCACGGTGTCGTGCCGGGCGAACAGCGCCCGGGTCATCCCGGCGGTCAGCGCCGCGCCCAGCCCCCGGCCACGCAGCCCCGGAGCGACGGTCAGGCCGGCGAGGAAGCCGACGTCACCCCGGCTGCGGTCCGCCCCGCAGGCCACGATCCGGTCGCCGTCGCGGATGCCGTACCAGTCGACGACCCGGGGGTCGCCCGGCCGGGAGGTGGTGGTCGGGAAGGACTCGTCGATCAGCTCGGCCAGCGCCGGGTGGTCGGCCTCGGTGAGCCGGACCACCCGATCCTCGTCGGGCTGGCGCGGCGGGGCGGTCGTGGCCCAGAGGAAGTCCCACTCGTCGTGCCGCGCCACAGCCAACCGGCCGGTCAGCGCCGCCGGGTCGAGCCGCGGCAGGTGCAGCCACTGGCCGGAGCGGAGCACGCCGCGCGCCAGGAGGTCGGCGAAGACGTCGACCGCCGGCCCGGGGGCGCCGATCGCGCCGCCGGCCGGGCCGTGCTCGGCGGGGAGCAGCCAGCCCACCGCGTCGTCGCGCCGCCAGCCGCGCGGTCGCTCGCCGACCCAGAGCGAGTGCCGGGCGTACGGGTGGTGACCGGCGGCGGTCAGGATGGCGTCCCGCCCCTCCAGGACCTGGTCGGCGATGATCATGCTGTCAGCCTAGAGGCGCCGGCCCGGTGCCGGGGCGTCGGCGGGCTGCGACGGGTCGCGGGGTGGGACCTAGGAGGCCAACCGCTCGGCCGGGTGGTGGTCCGACGCACCGGGCCCGGCCTCGCCGTCCGACCGGTTGATCTCCGACCACACCCCGTCTAGGGAGAGGCCGAGGACGTCGGCGATCGCGGCGATGGTCGGGAAGGCGGGGGTGGCCACCCGACCGGACTCGATCTTGCGAAGGGTCTCCGGCGAGACGCCCGCGGCCAGCGCGGTGACGAGCATCGAACGGTCCCCCCTGGCGCGTCGCAGGAGGGCGCCGAGGCGCTGACCGCGCTCGACCTCCGCGGGAGTGAGCGGCAACCTGACCATGGATCCGATTCTAGTACCGGGATAATATGGCCGGGATAGTTATTGGCTCCGCGAGGAAGGCGCCCCATGATCGAGATTCTGACCCCCGCCCAACTGCTGCGCGCGAGGGACGCCGGCGCCCTGGTCGCCGACGTGTTGCAGACGCTGCGGAGCCGCAGCACGGTCGGCACGAACCTGCTGGACATCGACAGCTGGGCGCGGGCCATGATCACCGAGGCCGGGGCGCAGTCCTGCTACGTCGACTACGCGCCGTCCTTCGGGCGCGGGCCGTTCGGCCACCACATCTGCACGTCGGTCAACGACGCCGTGCTCCACGGGCTGCCGCACGACTACCGGCTCGCCGACGGCGACCTGCTGACGCTCGACCTCGCCGTCGCCACGGACGGGGTCGTCGCCGACTCCGCCGTCAGCTTCGTCGTGGGCGAGACGAAGCCGCCGGAGAGCCTCGCGTTGATCGACGCGACCGAGCGCGCGCTGAGCGCCGGGATCGCCGCGGCCGGCCCCGGGGCCCGCGTCGGCGACATCTCCCACGCCATCGGCTCGGTGCTCGGCGCGGCGGGTTACCCGATCAACACCGAGTTCGGCGGTCACGGCGTCGGCTCGACGATGCACCAGGACCCGCACGTGTCGAACACGGGGCGGCCCGGTCGCGGCTACCGGCTGCGGCCCGGGCTGCTGCTGGCGCTGGAGCCATGGGTCATGGCGGACACCGCCGAGCTCGTGACCGACGCCGACGGCTGGACCCTGCGCAGCGCGACCGGCTGCCGGACGGCGCACAGCGAGCACACGATCGCCATCACCGACGACGGAGCCGAGGTGCTCACCGTGCCGAGGCCGGCGCGACCGTGAGGTGTGCGAGCACCTGGGCGTGGACGCCGCCCGGCTGGCGCCGGGCCACCCTCCACGCCCCGGCGGCACGCGGCCCGCCCCCGGCGGTGCGCGGCCTGTCCCCGGCGGCGCGCGGCCCGTGCCGGGCCGCCATTCACGACGTACCGGTCGAAGCGGGCGGTCTTCGGAGCAGGGCGGCTCCAAGGTGGAGATTGACGAGCGGACCGATCGGGTACATCCCGCGCCGACCTACTGGGAACCCCCACCGGAGGAACGACATGCTCGCCATTCTCGCGGCGATCGTTTTCGGTTTCGCCCTGCTGCTCGATCTCTTCGACACCCGGCTCGGCGCGCCGGACCTGCTGAACCCGACGACCCTGCTGATGCTGGGCCTGCTCCTGCTCTCGCTCTACCTGGCCGGCGTCGGCAGCGGCCCGCGCGGCGGAGGCGGCGGCCGCTGGTACCGGGGTCGGCGCCCGGGCCGGGGCTGACCGCGAACGATCATCGACGGTCCCGTCCCGTGGCGCGCTTCCGGCGCCCTGGGACGGGACCGGTACTGTTCCCGTGATGGAGTCCGACGCCCTCTTCTCCCTCGGTGAGCCCGCCGGAGCGCCCCCCGCGCCCACGGGTTCCGTCGGTGTGGACGGCTTCACGGCGGTGGGGGAGGATTCGCCCCTGCCGGTCCGGATGCGCCCGCGCACCATCGACGAGCTGGTCGGGCAGGAGCACCTGCTCGCGCCGGGCGCCCCGCTGCGCCAGCTCGTCTCCGCCAGCGCGCCGATGTCGGTCATCCTGTGGGGGCCGCCGGGCAGCGGCAAGACGACCATCGCGCACCTGGTCGCCCGGGCCACCGACCGCCGCTTCGTCGCCATGTCGGCGCTCACCGCCGGGGTCAAGGACGTGCGCGCGGTGATCGAGACGGCCCGCCGGCAGCGCCGCTCCGGCGGCCCGCAGACCGTGCTCTTCATCGACGAGGTGCACCGGTTCAGCAAGACCCAGCAGGATTCGCTGCTCGCCGCCGTGGAGGACCGCACCGTCACGCTGCTCGCGGCGACCACCGAGAACCCGTACTTCTCGGTGATCTCGCCGCTGCTGTCGCGGTGCGTGCTGCTCACCCTCCAGCCGCTGGACGACGCGGCGGTGCGCGGCCTGCTGCGCCGCGCGGTGACCGACGAGCGTGGTCTCGGCGGCGCGCTGACCCTCGAGACCGAGGCCGAGGACCATCTGGTCCGCCTCGCGGCCGGCGACGTACGCAAGGCCCTCACCGCGCTGGAGGCGGCGGCGGCCTCCGCCACGGCCCTCGGCGCCGACCGGATCGACCTGGCCACCGCCGAGCAGGCGGTGGACGTGGCGGCCGTGCGCTACGACCGCGCCGGCGACGCCCACTACGACGTGACGAGCGCCTTCATCAAGAGCATGCGCGGCTCGGACGTGGACGCGGCGCTGCACTGGCTGGCCCGGATGCTGGTCGCCGGCGAGGACGCCCGTTTCATCGCCCGTCGCCTGGTCATCTTCGCCAGCGAGGACGTCGGCATGGCGGACCCGGCGGCGCTGAGCGTGGCCACCGCCGCCGCCCACGCGGTGGAGTTCGTCGGGCTGCCCGAGGCGCAGCTCAACCTTGCCCAGGCCGTGATCCACCTGGCCACCGCCCCGAAGTCCAACTCGGCCACCGCCGCGATCGGCGCGGCCATCTCCGACGTGCGGGCGGGCCGGGGCGGGCCGGTGCCGCGCGGGCTGCGCGACGCGCACTACTCGGGCGCCAAGGGCCTCGGGCACGGCACCGGTTACCGCACCCCCCACAAGGACCAGCGCGGCGTGATCACCCAGCAGTACGCTCCCGACGACCTTGTCGGCACCGACTACTACCGGCCCAGCCAGCACGGCGCGGAGCGGGCGGTGGCCACCCGACTGCCGCTGCTGCGCCGCATCGTCCGAGGGCTGCCGGCCCCGGTCACCCCGGCGGAGGCGCCGGTGACGGTCGCGAGCGGGCCGGCGGCGGGTGGCCGGCGACAGGCGGACACGGGCGGCGCCGGCGCGGTTAGAGAGGGCGGC